>CAVCRL010000091.1:0-10004 GCA_963604455.1 Lachnospiraceae bacterium
ATCATTCGCAAGCCTCGGGTCGAACACCGCCGTGTTCAGGTAGAACACTGTGAACATATCATCACCTTTGTAGAGCTCATAACCGTCAGGGTCAGAATAGGCCTCCCGCACGGTCACATCAATGTAGATCTTTCCGGAAGCGGAATCGTTCCATAATGATGACACAGACAATGGCAACAAGTACCTTCCGGCTTCCAGTACATTGTCCAAAGGATTGACCGCGAACAATCTGAGCCGTGTCACCGCCGTGGATGTCGCGCCTTCGTGCAAATCAAGAGTCTGGCTTTCAAAAAACTTGTAGAATGGCTCCGGGAGCGGTTTGTACTCCACTCCTGTCTTCCGGCTGTAGGCGGCGACAACTTCCTCGTCGCCGACATTTATCTGGATAACCTGTTCCTCCTTAGCCGGGTGTGTCGCATCCGCATAGAGGCCGCAGGTCGTGAAACCGTCACCCTTTCTCAGCACCACCTTCACGACATTGTCCGCCGATCGCTCCGCGCGGAGCGAGATTGTCGCTGGCTTGTCGGAGAGGTCTTGGAGGGCGGAAGGATAATACTGGATCTCCTGATCCTGGCATCCTGCGGCGAGAATGGCCGCCGCCATAATCACGAATATATTCCTTTTCATCGTCTATTCCTCCTCTTTGTTTATTTCCTGTATCTCGATTCCGTCGGGCCAGATGATGTCATTGACGGCCTTGCCGTCGTTGCCGACCCAGGAGTAGTCCTTGACGGTATTGCCTTCGCCGTCGTCAAACTTCCAGTAGCCGATGAGATCCTTCTGTTCCTTTGGGTTCTCGATGCGGTACATATTCCTCCAGATCTCGTCCTGTGTCCTTGCCGTTCGCCAGACTCTGGCCTCGGCGATCTTGCCCTGGAGCGGGCGGTGGTCGTTATAGGACCTGCCGATGAAGAACTGGTAGGCCTCCGGCATTCCGAGGGCGCGCATCGCGAGGGTTATCCTGTTGTCTGCGGTCGGCCCGGCGACACCGGCATCCTTCACCTCGTCGATCATCCTGCCGTTGAGGTAGATTCGGGCGGTCCTTGTGTTCTGGTCGTAGGTGCAGGCGACGTGGTACCAGTTTCCTGAATATAGCTTCTTGGCGGGATCGCTCTTTGACGGTAGCTTGCCGAACTGCGAGCCGTTGCCGCTGCCGTCGAACTGGAGGCACTGGCGCTCGAAGTTGGCGTCTCCTATACGCAGGAGAAGGTACTGCTCGACACCCATCACTGTGGAGATGTTGCAGTCTTCCGTGCCGTTCTTGAGGTCGAAGCGGTCGATGTTGACAAGAGCCTCGTAGGTGAGGGCCGTGAGGTTGTTGTAGGCGTCCGCAACCTCGCCCGGAGTGTCCATAAGCGGGAACTCGATCCAGTTGTCGGTGAGCTGCGCCGCGACCGTGATGGCTGAGGAACGCTTCACGAGATAGTAGGCCACGGACGATCCGTCCAGAGTACGGATGTCATCGGAGGTGACCTTCACTGGCAGAAGCCAGGTCTTGTCGATCTCCATCGCTCCTGTCTGTTCCTCGCCTTGCCCCATAAGGTTCTTCATCCTGATGGTGACCTTCTCGGAATTGACCTTGCCGGCCTCCACGGTGACTGTGGCTCCGCTGAAATCAAGGTAATTGTCCGGCAGGATCCGGTAGTCGGTTCCGTAGCGGTGGTTGTAGCTTTCCACAAGTGCGGGATCGACGGAGACTGTGGCCTTGACATCCTTCTCGGCCGGGTAGGCGAGTGTGACGCGGATCTGTTTCTCCAGACTGCCAACCCTGTTGCCGAAAGTGGCGGATTGGGTCTGGCTGGTCGCGCTGACGTCAAGGTAGGCGCAGTTGTCGAAGACGCGGTCCACCGGCTCGAACCTGTCGCAGGACGAGAGGACAACGAGCGCGGCCGCCGCTATGAGATTAATGTTTTTCATTCTGTTCATCTTGTTGTCATTTTAATGGTTGAGACGGGAGATGATGGAGCGGAGGGATGACCAGTTCCTGTCGTAGTGGTAGTAGTCGGACTCGATGTCATAGAGAGCGAGTCCGGCCATCGGACCATAGTTTACCACATTGTCGGCCATCGCCTCAAGCACTGGCAGTTCCACATTCTCGGAGTTGTGGAACACACCGTCCCGGGATGCCGCCAGAAGGATCCTCTCCCTCGGGACTCCTCGCTCCACGGCATCCTCAATGACGTTGCGGAGGTCATACGGATTCTCCACTGTCTCGGTGGCGAGGACGAAGAGATCGATCTTGGCGATGTCGTCGGAGGAGATGAAAACCGGATCGCCCTCGAAGACGAGAATCTGGTTCTCCGATTTCACCTCTGACAGCCTGTCCACGGCCTCGGACGCACTTGCCTTGGACGCGGCGGTGAATGAATATCCGTCGAGCGTATTCTCTTTCACAGTGTTCACGGCCTTGTCGATGGCGGTTCCGGCATCTTCGGCGGCCGCAAGGTCAACCTGATAGATGACCTTGATGTCCACGGCCCTCATCCTTGCCATATCCTCGGCGTCATATTCAGAGAAATTCGCTCCGTTTGTGAGACTTACGATGTCAAGGCTGTCCGGAAGACTCCTGAGGCTGCCTTTCTCGTTCTGCACCCCTTCCGGAGAGTTGGCGAAGCGGACGTAGGCCAGCTTGTGGGGGCGGTTCTTGTAGTCCCGCACCCTCGCCTGATAGTCGGCCCATTCCTTCGGGTTGTTCTCCCACGGCATCGTTTCGTCTATGCCGACGCTCTCGACCTTGGTCCAGTCTGAGCAGGAGGCGAGAAGCAGAGCGGCGGATGCGAGCGTGAGTGACTTTTTCAATATATTCTTCATTGCCTGTTATTTTATAGAGTTGTACGGTTTGCGGTCCCACCAGACACGGGTGCTGAAGGTGTCCCCGTTCCCGTCGGAGGATTCGGAGTTGAGCGCGGAGATGGCCTCGCTGAGGTTCGCTCCGTTCCCTGAATATTCCTCCACCGGGTAGGTGAGCCTGCGCGCGTGGCGGTCAAGGTCCACATCGTCCGGCCCGAGGTTCTGCGGTGCCGGGAGGAGTTTCGGGTAGCCGGTCCTGCGGTACTCTGCCCAGGCCTCGTTGCCGAGCGGGAAGATCGCTATCCATTTCTGTGTGATGATCTGTTCGAGGTTTGTCTCCTCGTCCCCCTTCTCGTCCCAGGCGATCCTGCACTCGGAGGTCTTGGCGGTGGCGCTGTACTTCCCGAGCGGGTCGATGTACTGCGCCGGAGTGCTGGTGGCGTCGGCGATGTAGGCCTCGGCTCCGGTCGCGCCCCTCTCGGCGAACGAGAGACGTATGCCGTTCTCGTAATATTCCCGGGCCTTTGCCTTGTCACCCGCAAGACGGAGGTGGTACTCCGCGAGCAGGAAGCTGACCTCGGCGGCGTTCATCCAAAGGATCGGGCTGTCGGACTCCACGATGAGGTTTGAATATGCCTCTATGGCCTCGCTCTTCTTGGCGACGGTGGAGCCGATGCGGATCCCGACGAACCTCGGGTTGGCATCGGTGCTCTTCAGGAACATCCTGTCGAGCCTCGGGTCGTTGTAGCCGGTCATATAGCAGAGGATGTCGGCTCCGACGCGGTGGTCGTTCCAGCTGTTGTAGATGAGCGTCATACGGTTCTCGCTCGGAGTCATATAGGCGTTGTCCTCGTTGGTGAGGATTACGCCGCCGGCTATGGCTTCCTCGGCCTTTTCGCGGGCGAGCTCCGGGGCTGCGTAGCTGACGCGCATCGCCATCCTGAGCTTCAGGGAGTTGGCGTACCTCAGCCATTTGGCGATGTCTCCTGAATATACCCTGTCATAGGTGCCCCATCCGGAGGCCGGGAGGCTTGTGTTGCCTGCGAACGCCGCGATGGCCCCGTCAAGCTCCTCGAAAAGCTCGTCATAGACGGTCTCCTGAGGGTCGTATCTCACGGTGATCTTCTCCGTGCGGAGGATGTCGCTGTAAGGGATCGGGCCGTAGTTGTCGGTGAGCCTCTGCATCACGGCCACCCTGTAGAGTGACGCGAACGCCCTTGCGACCTCGTCCTCGGTTCCGCCCATTATCCCCCTGTACGGGGCATAGAACTCGGTGATGATGTCCGAGAATGTGGTCTTGCGCCAGTCGATGGACGGGTTGAACGTCTCGAAGCGGGTCTGCCAGGTGTCCACCGTGCTTCCGATGTAGCCGCCGAACGGCCCGCCGGAGAGGCTCTCGATGAACTGGTACTGGTGCTCCTCGACCGGCACGACGAGGCTCTGGAGCGCGAGGACCTTCGTCCCCGTGCGGTAGTTCTTGGCCTCCATCTGCTCCGAGGTGACCTGGTTCGGGTTGGTGTTCAGCCTCTCGAACCGGTCGGTGCAGGAGCCCAGTGTCAAGGCGAGGCCCAGACAGGCGGCACTGAATATTCCCGCTCCGCTGAACGTGGCCTTTATTGAATGAAGAAACCTGATATTCATAATTTTATATTCCATAAATTTTCCCTCCGTCCGTTAGAAATCAAGTTTGACGTTGAGACCGACGCTGCGCAGCGACGGCATCATAAAGTAGTCTATGCCCTGGTAGTTGTTGCCCGTCGAGGCGACGGACTCCGGGTCGAACGGCGCCTTGCACCAGATCATCCAGAGGTTGTGCCCCACGAGCGAGAGGGTGAGGGCGGCCTTGTCCTTGAACCACTTGCGTGGCAGTGTGTAGCCCAGTGAGAGTTCCTGGAGACGGAAGTTGGTCGCATCGTAGGTGTAGTACTGCGGGAGGCCGCTCTGCGAGCCGATCTTCTGGTACCACTTCTGCGCTGGGATCAGTTCCCTTCCGTTCACGAGGACTCCGCCGGCGTCCCTTGCGTCAGCAGAGGCCTTGGACACTCCGTAGAGGTCGAGGTTCGCCTGTGTGGCCGAGTAGCAGACTCCGCCGATGCGGCCGCTGACGAGGAAGCCGAGGTGCAGCCCCTTCCAGCTGAAGTCGTTGCGCCACGCGAGGTTATATTTAGGGAACACGCTGCCGAGGAACAGTTCCTCTCCGTTGTCGGCAAGGCTCACCTCTCCGTTGTCATCGAGTTCTATGTAGCCGTAGTTGTTCCTTTTCAGGCTGGATGTCGTGTAGAGGTCGCCGAGTGTCCCTCCCTTTCTGAGAATATACTTGGCCTTTCCAAGCGCCTTGATCTCAAGCTTCTCAAGGTCCAGCATGTCTCCGGTGACCGGGTTCACCGCGTCGGCGGCAAGCTCACGGATCTCGTTCCTGTTCCAGCTGAAGGTGAACCCGCTGTCCCAGGTGAACCCGTTCCAGGTGTGGTTGTAGCCGACGCTGGCCTCGATTCCCGTGTTGCGCACACTTCCGGTCTGGAGGTAGATCGTCGTGTAAGACGATGACGGCGGAAGCGACGGGTCGAAGGTCTGGTTGTAGGTGTCGGCGAGGTACCAGGAGATGTTCACGCTGAGGTCCTGCCAGAGTTTCGTCTCCAGACCGACCTCGTAGGTGAGGGTCCTTTCCGGCTTGAGGTCGCCGATAGGGTAGTGGGTCTTGTCCTTCCAGATCCGGTTCGTGGCGTCATATTCATAAGTCGGCATCGTGAGGAACCTCGGGAAAGGCATTCCGACGGAGGCGATGGATCCGCGCACCTTCAGGTAGCTGAGCGCTCCGAGATCCCAGACCGCCGTAGGCACCCAGGAGAGGCCCACCGACGGGTAGAAGAAGGATTTGCTGGATGATCCCGCGAGCTGCGAGGCCCAGTCGTTGCGCCCCGTGGCGGTGAGGTAGAGCATCTTCCTCCAGCCCACCTCTACGCTTCCGAAGACGGACTGGGTCTCGTCGTTCCACCCGCTCTTGGAGGCGCGTTTCTTGGTGTCGTCGAGGTCGAAGACATTGAATATGTTCGCGAGGCCGTTGTCCTGGATCGGGCCGCCGTAGCGAAGCTCGTCCGTGCCGATGTTGTTGTAGGACGCTCCGATGTTTGCGACGAGGCTCCAGTCCTTGCCGAAGTCCTTGTTGACGTTCAGGATGATGTCGGCGTAGGTCTGCTTGTCGTAGGTGCGGGCCTCCGTGTAGTGGCCGTTGACCCCGCCCTCGGTGAGGGTGGCGTTGGAGGATGCGTAGAGCTTCTGCGTGAACAGGTTGTCGGCGTTGTCGATGCGCACCCTTCCCGCCACGTTCAGCCAGTCGAGGATGTCGTAGCCGGCGGAGAAGGACATCATATAGCGCTTCTTGTCGTTGTTCCGCAGGTTGCGGTAGTTGATCCAGTACGGGTTCTGCATCCTGAGGTCGCCCTCAAGGTCGGCGCTCCAGAACTGCTCCATCAGCTTCGTGCCGGCGTTGTACCTCTCGAAGTTGCGGTAGATGTCGAAATTGTCGCCGCGCGGGAAGAGATAGACCGGAACGAGAGGGTTTGAATATACTCCCTGGTTGGTCATATTCTGATCCTTCTGGAGGATGTAGCTCGCACTTGCGTCGATCTTCAGCCTGTCCTTGAGGAAGTAGCTCGTGTTGCGGAAGGTGAAGTTGTAACGGTCGTACTTGTTGTTCGGGATGATGCCGTCGGAGTTGACCGCCGCCGCTGAGAAATATGTCTGGTTCCTGTCCGTCCCGCCGCTGACCGAGAAGGCGTTGGTGTAGGTGCGCCCGGTCTCGAAATAGTCTTCCGGTGAATAGTTGTAGCGGGCGGATTCGGGAATATATGGTCCCCAGCTGTAGGTTCCGCTGTTGCCGGTCTTTCCGTTCAGTCCCGTGCCATAGCGGTTCTGGAACTCCGGAAGGCGGAACGGGCTTAGGAACTCTGTGTTGCTGGAGAAGGTGGCCTTCAGCTTGCCTGACTGTCCCTTCTTCGTGGTGATCATCACGGCTCCGTTGGCTGCCTCCGATCCGTACAGCGCGGCCGCGGCGGCTCCGGTCAGGACGGAGATGCTCTCTATGTCCTCGGGGTTGATGTCGGCTATGGACTCGGACGCTCCCTTGGAGTCGAACTCGGTTCCGCCTCCGCCCCCGAAGTTGTACATCGGGATGCCGTCGATGACGTACAGGGCGTTGGAGGACTGGCTGATGGACTTGTTTCCACGCAGCACGACCTTGGAGGCTCCACCGACTCCGGAGGACGACGCGTTGATGTTGACTCCGGCGACCTTGCCGCTGAGGGAGTTCATAAAGTTGGCGTCCTTGACCGTGGTGAGCAGGTCTGACCTGACCTCCTGTACGTTGTAGCTCAATGCCTTCTGGTCACGTCTGATGCCGAGCGCGGTGACGACTGTGCCTTCCAGCGACACGACCTCCTCCTTGATCGTCACATTGAATATGCTCCTGTCTCCGATCGGCAGCGTGACGGTCTCGTAGCCGAGGCTGTTGAACTCCAGCCTCCCGTCCAGCTGTCCGGCCGGCACCGGAAGGGAGAACCGCCCGTCAACGTCGGTGGTCGTGCCTGTGGTCGTTCCCTGCACGAACACCGACGCGCCGGGGACCGGCTGCCCGTTCTGGTCGGTCACTGTCCCGCTGACCGTCCGTGATTCCCGTTTCGGCTTGACGGACAGGTAGATGTAGTGCCCGTTGATCTTGTAGTCGATCCCGAGCGGGGTGAAAACCTGTTTGCAGACATTTCCGATACTCTCGTTCTTCACGGAGACGCTGACCGTTCGGGTCAGATCGACCTGGCTTGTGAAGAAAAGGTACGGAGACTGCCCTTTGATCTCGTCCATCACCTTTTGAAGAGAGACATTCTTCAACTCAAGGCTGATCCGGATGTCCTCCTCCTGCGGCCTGGCGTCCGTGCCGACAGCTGAGGCAAGAATGAGAATCAAAGAACAGGCGATGCCGCAAACCTTTTGCAGAATGCTGTTTTGATGCATAAAATTTAATATTTAGATTGGTTAAAATGTTTTAATAATCAGTGGCTGAAAAAGTCACGGGACTTGGAACCAAGCGACCGAAAGGGGCCGGAAATCCTTTATCCGTACCCTTAAAGACCGGGAGAATTACCTTATGACGATGCTTCCCGTCTTGTAGTCCTTTGAATATGTGAAGTCGGCGAAGTTCTGTAGGTTCCGCAGCGCGGTGTCGATGCCGTCGCTGACCCTAAGTTCACCTGTGGTGTAGCGCAGTACAGGAATATTCTCGCATTCCATCTTGATCCTGACATCATAGACTTTCTCGATTTCCCTCATAAGCTCCTCGAAGTCCATTCCGTTGAGGTTCAGGATGCCTTGTGTCCAGCTTGTCTCCGATGCGACGCTGGCATCGCCGAGGGTCAGTCCGCCGTCTCTCAGCACGACCGTCTCTCCGGGCCGCATCAGCATTTCCATTTGGTCAGTCCCGTGGCTCCGCACCTTGACCGATCCCTCGACCAGAGCCACACTGAACGCCTCTCTTTCCTCGTCAGCCTTGACGTTGAACTTGGTGCCCAGCACAACCACATCGGAGGCGAACGTACTCACGACAAATGGCTGCCTCTCATCGTGCGCGACACTGAAATACGCCTTCCCCGAGAGACTTACTTTCCTTTCTTTTCCTTTGAATATCACAGGATAACGAAGCTCGGCGCAGGGGCTGAGCAGCACTTTCGTCCCGTCCGAAAGTGTGATCTCCATCTTGTTTCCAGCAGGGACTGAGATGACGTTCTCGGCCTCGGCGATCATCCTGTCATCGTGCCTTTTCATAAGATAGCCGCCGGACAGGAAGAACACGCCCAACAGTACCGCCGCGGCGATTCCGCTTGCCGTGCGCAGGAATATTCTTCTTCTCCTTTCCCGGCGTTCTTTCTCGGCCCTTTCCTCGCGAACGCTTTCAGCGGTCTTGCAGTCAAGGGCAAAACGTGAAAGCATATAGACTTTGTAGATCTTGCTCAGACGGTCATAGTTTTCCTTGTCTTCCGCCCACTTGTTGACAGCGGCGTTCTCCTGCTCGTCCGTCTCCCTTGCGACGAACCTGTAAAGCAATGTGTCATCGATCTTTATCATATTCCTGACTCAATTATTCTATGTGGTTTTATTCATTCCGTTCTATGCCAAGTTAAATTTTTCACAAGCTGATCTGGCAACGTTTACTTATATTACGATTGAGCCGCGTGTTTCCGTAAAAATAATTTGATTTTTTTCGGAAATTTCAGGTAATTATATACGAGTTGGTGATACCCGAGCTTTGTGAATATGGCGGCACACAAACCCGCGCTGAGTATGATGTGAGGTCAGAGGATATGCCGCCATTTCGCAAAATGGCATTCCCTCATCCTTGGAAGTTGTTTTGATTTGTTAGGCTGTTCTTTGAGGAGGATGAATATTTAAACAAAAAACAGAACAACTTCTGAAATAATCGCTGATTTTTGTGTAAGTTTGTGTCCGTATGCAGACCGCGGACCGACAGAATGTGACCCTGTTCGAAGACCTTTACAAGAATAACCAGAAGATCTTCGAGGAGTTCGCCTGTTATTTCCTCAAGGATTCCGAAATGGCGAAGGACATTGTCGCGGATTGTTTCGTGCGTCTGTGGATGTCCCGTGACAGGGTAGCCTTGGACAATGCCGTAGGTTATATGTTCAGGTCTGTGCGTAACGCCTGTCTGGACAGGATGAAATCCTTCGCGTTCAAAAATGAGTTGAAGTCCAGTGAGGTTGACAAGGAAGAGAACCCGATCTATTACCGTTTGGTCGAGGAGAACGACCTGTCGGACGTGTTCACCGATGAGATCATCACAATCTTCCAGAAATGCCTCGACGGACTGCCTGAGGAAAAACGCCGCTCATTCCTCCTCAGCAATGTGGAAGGAATGAAATACAAGGAGGTCGCCGAGTTGTTGAATATCTCCGAGGACAAGGTTGACAACAACATCCGTTTCGTCCGTAAAGCCCTCCAGTCCAGCCTGAAGGACTACCTCCCTGTGATTCTCCTCACCTTCATCAGCATCAAATAGAAGCTTGGAAGGCGACAGAAAAATCTCAATTGTTTTCTGAGAGTTAATCTACCTGAACAGCCTATCGATGTCCTTGACTGTATGCGGCAGGGCGAAGACGACCACTCGGTCGTAAGGCTCTATGCGGGTGGAACCGATGGCGATGTAGGAT
>CAVCRL010000092.1:0-9923 GCA_963604455.1 Lachnospiraceae bacterium
CGGCCGGCGTTGTCTATAACATCAGCTACAACAATAACGGATGGGATGTCATCGGAGGTCTTTCCGGACAGATGTTCTGGGGCAATCACTTTGGTTATCTTACCTATGTGTCTAATCCGGATGTGGTCAATCATTACTCTGGGCTTGCCGGATTGAATGACACTGTTTTTGACAACGGTCGTTACACTTACTATGACTCCGATGCCAGAAAGGATGACTACAGTGCTTTCGTCAAGGCTTCCAAGCAGTTCGGCGAGCATTTCACAGTGTTCGCTGACCTTCAGTACAGGCACGTGCGCTACACGACGGACGGCATCAACGACAAGTTCGTCGAGCAGGAGGACGGTACCTACAAGAACCAGCGTCTGGACATCAACGAGACCTACAATTTCTTTAATCCTAAAGTCGGCGTAAGCTATAAGGTCGGCAACCACAGGGCATACGCCTCATTGGCTATGAGCAACCGTGAGCCGGAGCGCAACAACTTCACGGACAACTACAACTACCCGTACCCTAAGGCTGAGCACGTTAATGATTACGAGCTGGGTTATCAGTATTCGGGTTCGATTTTCCGCGCCGGCGCCAACTTCTACTTTATGGACTATGAGAATCAGTTCGTCCAGACCGGAATGCAGAGCGAGATCGGTGAGAACCTCACAACTAACATCAAGGACTCATACCGTGCCGGAGTCGAGCTTACCGCTGGTGTTGATGCTGCCTCTTGGCTTACCCTTGAGGCCAACGCCGCCATCAGTTCCAACAAGATCAAGAACTTCGATGAGGTCATTGAGGATTGGGACAATGCGGAAACCGGTGTCAGGACCAACCACTACGACAACTCAACGCTGGCTTTCTCCCCGTCCGCCATCGTCAACGGTTTCGCGATATTCAAGGTTAAAGGTGTCCAGGCCACGTGGCACACATCCTTCGTGAGCCGCCAGTACCTTGACAACAGCCAGAACAAGGATCGCTCCCTCCCTGCATATTCATTGTCAGGAGTAAGCCTCAGCTATCCGATCAAGCTTCGTGGCTTTCTGAGGGAGATCACCCTCGGCCTTGATGTCAACAACATATTCAACGCCCACGTGGCAACCTCCGGTTGGGTATATTCAGCCGTCTGCGAGTCCGCCGGCCACCCGAACGACAACCGCTACTACCAGATCGGCTTCATCCCGATGTCCGGCACCACCGCCATCGGCCGCCTGACCCTCAAGTTCTAAGCGACTTTCAACAGGCAACAACGAACATAACAAATTCCAGCACCCGATCCGCCTCTTCCAAGCGCCTCGGGTGCTTTTGTTTCTGAATATTTCCGCCGAATTACTGAACAATTCTGCACCAAATTACTGAATGTTTTTCTGCCATATTACTGAAAAATTGTATCTATCCAAGTGGTATTGTTGAGATTTTAGCGTGTAAACATCGGTAATTTAGGCAGAAAGAGGAAATTTATGCTATCTTTGTAAGAATTAACTGAAAACCATATGGCTCTGCTTTTAGTTTATATGCTGGGGACGCTTGGGGTGTCGTTCCTTTGCTCGCTTCTGGAATCGGTGTTGATGTCGACACCGCTCTCTTACATCACAATGAGGAAGGAGCAGGGGTACAAGCCGGCGGAAAAGTTCCTTAAATTCAAATCGGATCCTGACAGGCCTCTGGCGGCTATTCTGTCGTTGAACACCATCGCCAACACGTTGGGTGCGGCGGCGGTGGGCCGGCAGGCTACCATCTTGTTCGGCAGCACTTGGTTCGGAATCATCTCAGCGTTGACTACATTGCTGGTGCTTGTGTTCTCCGAGATCGTGCCTAAGACCATCGGTACGACCTATTGGAAGAATCTTATGGGCTTTGTGACATCGGCCATCTCGTTCCTGTCGGTTCTTATGTGGCCGCTTGTGATAATGGTCCGGTTGATCACCAATCTGATGACCAAGGATGAGGACGAGGCGACAGTCAGCAGGGAAGAGGTGACGGCGATGGCCAACATCGGTGCGGAGGAAGGAGTGATCGACTCCGATGAGAACAAGGTCATCCAGAACATTATGAAACTTGACAACGTCAAGGCCTGCGATGTGATGACCCCAAGGATAGTTGCGATGACCGCGCAGGAGAATATGTCCCTGAAGAATTTCTACAAGAACGAGACCTACCTGCATTTCTCAAGGATTCCGGTCTATGGGGACTCTCCTGAATATATCACCGGCTATATCCTTCTGAGTGACGCGCTTGAGGGACTGGCGGACGATGAGTTCGACAAGCGTCTCGTGGAACTGAAGCGCCCGATCTCCTTCTTCACCGAGGAGGACTCCTGCGGCCACATCTGGGAGGAACTGCTCAAGAAGCACGAACAGATCGGCCTCATCATTGATGAATATGGCTGTTTTCAGGGCATCATCACCCTTGAGGACATCATCGAGACGATTCTCGGTCTGGAGATCATCGACGAGAACGACCAGGCCACCGATATGCAGCAGTTTGCACGTGAGCGTTGGGAACGCCGTCAGAAGCGCTTCCGCACAATCGTGCTGCCAAAGGAGGAAGACACTAAGTCCAATTCCTGACAGTATTATTTGAATATTCTAAAACAAAAGACTATGAGTACAATGAAAAACAGACTGTTAACTTTAATGGCGGTCGCCGCGTCAATTTTCGCGTTCGCTTCCTGCAACGGCGACAAGGCCGATGACGGATGGAAGGATATTCCTGAAGGATTGATTTCTTCGACAAGCGGTAAGGCTTCATTTTACGTCAATGAGGTCAAGAGTGCCGGTTCGGCCGCTCTTGTGCCTCAGAATGAGAAGGAAGCCAAACTGACATTGATGGGGATGATCCCGGGATATTCGGATGTGAATATGATGGTTTCCCTTAAAAGGGATGATGAGACCCATTGGTCATTCAATGGTGAGACAACTCTTTCTGAGCCGCCGTCCATCGCCGCTACCGTTCGCGGCGAGACGAAGTCATCGATATACAATCTAACCGTAAACGGTCGTATTTCCACTGAAGGAGAGATTGAGATCAAAGCAGCCACGGAAGTCTCGGAAATGGCTTCGGCCGGATTGACCGGCAGTTGGAACATCGTACGGAAATGCAAGATCATCGGCGGGAAGGGACCGGTCCATCTGACTTGGAAGGCCGGCTCTTACCTTGGTGTCGGGATGGTTTGCACGCTTGTCAACACGGCCGGAGGGGTTGTGGTGGCCGATAAGCTGGATCAGATTACCTTCAACGCCAACGGAAACATCACAATCCGCTATTATGAGGATGACAAGGACGTTGACATCAAGGAATTGTTGGAGCTTCGTCCAGGAGTTGACGGCGACAGTTTCACTTTCAACGCCAGCCATACGGAATGGGAAGAGTCTCCGATGGCAAACCTTGCGTTCTGGTACGCTTTAGGTGATCGTCTTTACATTGTCCCTAACATTTCAGCCCTTAATGAGGATGAAGGCGGCCAGACTGGAAGCTATGATCCGTCAGAGATACTCAATGCCCTTGCGGCCTTGGGTGGATATGGTGTGGATCTCAAAGCCTTGAACGAGGTGCTCTCCGAGATTATGACAAAAGGTCTGGCGTTCCGGTTCACAAATGAGAGTGACGCTCTGTGCCTTTATGTGGACAAGGAGATGTGTGACAAGATCATCACCCCGCTTTTGCCTCTCCTCCCTGTTCTCGATCAGCTTCTTCAGGAACTCGCAACGTCCGGTGATCCGGAGACACTCCAAAAACTGGCCACTATCAAGGCCGTTTTCGAACTGGTAGGAATCAGCAAACCTTCGGATTTTGAGGCTATCTGGAAGGCTACCACAGAATTCAAACTCGAACTGAACTTCCAGAAAGCATAGCTCTTCTTGCACGAGAGTCTCATTATTGTCCTCGTGGAAGCATATTGACCTTGGCGAATAGGAATACTTTAAGAATATTCTGATATTTGCCAAGGTTTTTTCCGTTGTTGACTTTAATGACACTTGATTAATATGATGAAGAGAAACGTTTTGCTTCTGGGCGCATTGGCGCTGTCGTTCACCTGCGGTGCCCAGAACTATTGGAACAGCGCGACGCAGCTCAAGCCTTTCAGATTCCCAATGCCTCCGGTGGGGTACACCCCGGAGAAACTGGATCTCAACGGCGACGGGAAACAGGATGCGGTCAAAACCATCATAAATGGGAATATGTCGGTTCTGTGGCTTGATGATGACGGGAATATGAAAAACGGGGACAATGAGGGCGATTTCGTCAATGACTGCATCCTCGTTGACCGCAACGCTGACGGCAAATACGATTTCATTGTCAAGCACGCTGACTTGAACGGTGATGGAAAGGCTGACATTCAGTTCATTCTGGACTACACAGTAGGCGGGAAAGGCCCAAAGGAATGGAACTCTCCGCATTATATGGTAGTGATTGATGACGACCACGATGGCGTGTTCAATTACGTTGACTGGAACTCTGTGACCCTCAAATGCTGGGAGAAGAACGGACTGTCTGACTTCTACACGGACTACAGCGGCAATTCGACATTCCTGAAAATGCACAGGACGACCCTTGACTGCTACGATCTCCGTTACAACTGGGAGAATCCTTTCCTGTTCTATGATTATGATAAAGACGGACTTACGGAGATAGCGCTGCGCTATTGCGATGTCCCGTACGCATCAGAGGAGGCAAAGGCCGCCGGTTATCCGAAACGCCAGTATCAGGGGCGTATGGGCTGGTTCTCAATCGGAATAGATATGGACAACGACAACTGTCCCGGCAATGACTTTGACTTCGATATGACGCTTCATTATTCGTCAAAGAATGCTTTTGAATATCACTCCGAAGTCTTTCCGCTCAAAAATATGCGAGGCCTTCCAGAGGCTGACAAGTTCTTCCCGGACCCACGTGTCAGAGAACTGACCGAACTGATATTCCCGTCCCGCAAGAACGCTTTCAACTATGCTTGGAACGGCAAGTGGGACTCGGCGCGCTTCGCCTGGGACGAGGATGACGACTGTGGCCGTTGGGAAAGGGTGGAGCTCTATGAGGATAGGGATGCGTTCAAGGTCGGCTCCAAACAAGGCGGAGTTGACAACCACAATCAGGCAGATTTCGCCGGTGACAGGGGAGAATGGGATTCGGATTTTTCCGGAGGCGGTGACATCTACATCGGACAGTTCGACGGCAGGATCCACCTTTACGGAGCCGAGAGGGGAGTATGGCGTATTGACCAGAACACAAACTATTTCCAAGGATGGGACCGTCGTTTCCAGAATGTCGCTCCGGAAAAATTCGCGACTGTTGAATATCTTGACACGGACAACAACGGATTTTTTGACACATTCCGCTACGACCTCGACGGTGATTGCTCTTACGAAACGACTGTGTCTTTGAAAGAATTGGGAATCAGTGATGTATGTAAGGTGATTGATGTGTCCGGGATGAAGTACAAGGACTACACAAACCTTTTCAGGAAGGTCTCTTCCGGTCTTTGGAAAGGGGCTGAGGATGCTCTGAAAGTGGCCGCCCAATACGATGTGAGTCCTTTCTGGTATGGAAAGATGATGAATCCGTCCACGCTCCGGGAGCGTTACAGTGATGGTTGGTGGCTCCAGTTCTACATATTCAAGGACATAGAGTACAGGATTCTGCAAAAGACAGCGGCGCTCTCGGCCGAGGGTAAACCGGTGAAAGATGCTGAGGAAGAGTTTCGTTCCCTGTACCGCGCCTACTATTCAAGGAATTGGAAATCCTTGCTTTAGAAACTTCTGAATATGTGAAATGAAATCGAGGCTGGCCACGCGAAGAGGTCAGCCTCAATTGTTTGAGAAGTGGAAGATTATTTCCTTATGAAGTGCGGAAGATCCGCCGGGATGATCATTGAGATCTCGCAAAGCCCTGCGACAACACCGTTCTCTTTCCAAGCGCTCTGGAATATCATCTTGTGGACCCCGTTCTTTTCTATTGTGTAAGAGTTGGTTCCGCCGGTCGCAAGAAGCTCACGTATGATGGCCGCGGATCTTTCGTTATGGCAGTCGAACAGATTCTTGCCGATAAGGTCGCCACGTTTCCTGTACTGTTCGACCGCGCGGTCATTCTGATAGACGATGACTCCGTCCTTGTCGCAGACGGTTATCGAACAGTTCAACTCTTTTGCCCAGTCTGGTATCATATTCATCGTAAATTAATGATAATTATCTGTTTCCGAATCTCCATCCGAAGCCGAGCATCAAGTTGTTCGGGTCGTGGAAATCGTGAAGTTTGTAGCCGATGTGAAGATAAAGACCTTTGTATATGCCGGTCTTGAGGGCGAGAGTCTGATAGAATCCCTTAAGCTCGTCACCCTTGTAGATGATGTTCCGTCCGAATCCTATGTTGACAGAGAAGATCGGCATCACGAACTCCGCTCTAAGTGAAAGTCCAATGCCAAGCTGCTCGTTGAGTGGAGGACGGTAGAACTTGATGTTTCCGTCATCTCCGGTTCCGGCCACATATTCACCGACGTTGGCGCTTTCATCGTACTGCACATCAAGCGACGCTCCGGCGCGGAAGAATTTGTTCACCCTGTAGAGAGGGCTTATGTTTAATCCGAGGATACCAAATTTGCCTTCGGCTATGTATGGAGTGTCATTCCAGATCAATCCCTTGGCTCTTCCGGCTCCGTATAAGAGAATGTCGTAGGTCATCCTCTCCGCGAACCTTCGGTTTCTCAATGATGAATATTCATTGGTGATTTGGGTATATTTTCGGGAATTAGTGTTTGTCGGGCCAAAGCTTCGGCTTGCGCCAATTCTTCCTCCTATGGTGTTAACTCCAGCGTTAGGATAGTAAGTGTTGCCGTTAGAGAAATGTGTAAGATCGACTCCCGCGGAGAGTGTCCAGTTGTCAAATGGCCTCCAGGAAAGCAAGAATCCGAAATTGATGTAGGCGTTGACCCTTGAGCCGACAACCATATTATATTCATTAACATAGCTGTGCAGATCCGCGTACGGATCGTAAGGATGCCATCCGAAAGACACTCCGAAATTCCATTCGTAGTCTAACGAAAGCTTTGGGGAAATCTGTGCGAGCCTTGCACCCTGAAAGACATAGACAGCAGCCGGATCTCCTATTTCCTTATGGTCAAAGAACGTGTTGAAAGCAAGTCCAACCCCTTGATACGCAGTAGGATATAATTTGCCGAAGTGACTGCTTGAAGGGAATGAGAATGAATATTGCAGGTGGGCCGAGCCGCTCTTGTCAAGCCTCTTACCCAGCTCGTTCTCTCCTCTGAAAAAACGATGAGTGGGCAGAAGATAAGAAGGACGGACATTGACTCCGATGCGATGCGTGAATCTCAAAGAATCAGCGCTGTGCGCTTCTGTCGCTTGATGGCTGCCGACTGCCGTGATCAGAAGAACAGCAGCCAATTTCATTAATATATTCGCTCTCATTTCTTTTCATAGACAAGATAATACTTCCCGGTGGGGCAGTCGCTTGTCATAGTGCCTTTTATAGTATGTATCCTACCGGTCGATTTGTTCTTCACACGCATCGTGTAGCCGATCTCGTAGGACTCATATTCCCACAACATCTTATAGTACCGGTGTTCCTTCTCGGTTGGCGGGAAAGCCATTCTGACCATCTTGTCGTTCTTGTACGGATACTCGAAAATAGTTGAAAGATGGTACGTGATCTCTTCACCGTTGAAGACCGGACCGTCGTTTTTCGAAAGGATTCCGTCTGGTATGGGAACATAGAAATCATTGCAATAAAGGCCGAAATCCGAGTCTCCGGTAAACTCTACCTTCCTTGTCGCCCCACCGAAGATAGCCTTGTCGAAGAACAATGTGTCCGGTCCCGGGTTTATGATGGACATCGGTCCCCAACCCTCCTTGAGGCCACTGTCTTCATTCAAATGTCTTGCTTTTGCGTCCCAATCTATGCCCTCAAGAACATAGCCTATGCAGGCAGCCTGCCTGACGGCCACGGAGTCATATTCGTAGTTGTTGGTAATGAACAACTTGATAAGGTTCTCCTTTTCCGTGAAATTCGGTGGCAGGAAAACCGACAACTCTTTCTTCCCGGATTTTTTGACTTTCAGCCTGTAATCGCCAATCTGTATGATCTGTTTACCATCCTTGTCTGTTTGACCCGACTCTGATGACAGGCCTGGATATGTCGCCTTCCCGTCTTTTTCCACAGAATGCAGGTCCCATTCGCTGGTCCGGAACTTTATGGTGATGGAATCACCGTCATCAGAGATCTCAAAAAATCGAGACGAAGGGCTGATGTGACCGACAAAAGCATCAGGGTTGCATCCGCATACCATTGAGACACAGAGCATAATGAATATGCCTGCGAGCGTTTTTATGAATATGCCTCCTTGGATTCCGGTTCTCATATTCCTAATTCAGGAAACTTTGTAGCTCCTCGTAGAATCTTTGGGTAGGGAAGCCCATCACGTTGTAGAACGAGCCGTCCAGCCGAGTGATGCCGACGTAGCCGATCCACTCCTGGATTCCGTAGGCTCCGGCCTTGTCGAAAGGCTTGAAGTTGTCGATATAGTAGTCTATCTCACTGTCGGACAGGCTCTTGAAATAGACATCGGAAGTGACGGAGAAGGTTTTTGTCCTGTGGCAGTCACGGATTGTCACGGCGGTGATGACCTGATGTTCACGTCCGGAAAGCAGTTTGAGCATCCTTACGGCGTCAGCCCTGTCGTGGGGCTTGCCGAGGATCTCGGTTCCGCACAGCACCATCGTGTCGGAAGTGACGAGAATCTCATCCGCCTCAAGCTTTCTGTGAAAACCTGATGACTTGCCCTCCGACATCAATTCCGGCACTTTAACGTGCGGAGTGTCAGTAGAGTATTGTTCCACGAATGATGTGCCCGTGTCAACCGTGAACTCGATGTCAAGGCCGGCGAGCAGCTCGCGGCGGCGAGGTGAGTTAGACGCCAGGATAATCTTCTTGCCGTGAGTGTCCATATTCAGAAAACCTTTAGAATTTTTTCTTGTATGCGATCGCGTCGAAGACCCAGCGTCCCTGAGCTTTCATTGCTTTCTCCATATATTCGCGCACGCAGGCCTTTCCGCCAGGACGGTCCGAGATGATGTCCGCAGCTTCCTTGACCTCGTCCACGGCATCATTCGGACAGACTCCGATTCCGGCGGCCCTGATGACCTCGATGTCCGGGATATCGTCTCCGAAATACATTACCTCTTCGGGCTTTAGGTGGTGCCTATTGCAGAAATCCTCGAAGTCCTCGATCTTGTTTCTGGAGCCAAGGTAGATGTCCTCAGGATTGATTCCGTTGCTGCTGAACCTGGCTCTGATGCTTTGTGACCGGCCGCCGGTGATCACACCGACCGGAAATCCGTTCAGGCAGGCCATTCTGACGGCGAATCCGTCCTTAGCGTCAAAAGTCCTGTAAAGCTGGCCTTCCAGATCGGCGAGGATGCCACCGTCCGTCATCACGCCGTCGATGTCGAACGTGAACGCTTTGATATTCTTGAAATCTGTCATTTAAAGTTATGATTTGGCTCCGTTAGGACCGAAGTTAGGAAGGTCGCCGAGATTGAAGGTGCCGCCACCCTGTGGCTGCCCGCCGCCAAGGTTGATGAGACCGAATTGAGCCTCGTATTTGGTGACATTGTCCATCAATGCGTTAAGAAGCCTTTTGGCGTGCTCCGGAGTCATCACTATTCGGTTGCTGATGTCCGGCTTAGGCAGGCCGGGAAGGATTGTCGCGAAGTCGATGATGAACTCGCTGTGCGAATGAGTGATGATCGCAAGGTTTGAATATGTGCCCTTTGCTACTTCCGGACGGATTTCCAGACTGATTTCTTTCTTTTCTTCCATAGTATGTGTGTATTTTTGAAGCAAATTTAGTGAAAAATGTGCTATATTTGTAAACTTTGTATATTATAAGCAGTAATATGAGCGAGAAAAAAGAACTTTCC
>CAVCRL010000093.1:0-9869 GCA_963604455.1 Lachnospiraceae bacterium
AGGATATTTGACGGATTATCATTAAATTCGCTACCGAATAAAACTAAAATATCCAAAACAATTATGGAATCCGGAAAAGGTTATGTTTACATATTGACAAATCCTTCATTTTTAATATGAGACGAATAGCGGTTGTCATATTCATAATGATTCTTGCTTGCGTGGTGGCGGACGCGCAGTCTTACATCAGGCGCGGGAAGGATGTTTACTCGGCGCCACTATACAATTGGGACGGAAGTTGCCTGCGGGCGGGGAACAGTAAATATTCAGAGGTTTTGATTAATTTCGATGGTGAATATATCCGCAGAGGCGGCAGCCGCTACGGTGAGATTCTATACAATTGGAACGGATCGGAGTTGCGTGGCGGTCGCGGCAAATATGCCAAGGTGCTTTTCAGCTGGGACGGGAAAAACATCCGCCAAGGCGACAGCAGATATTCTGCCGCGCTGTATAACTCTGACGGCCAATATATTCGCAAGGGTGAGGAAAAATATTCGCAGCCACTGATGAATATTTCGGGACCGGTTCCTGCGGCGGTGCTGATTTACATCTTGCTGCTGTAGCACGCCGGATAATGGTCGGCTATGTGCACCTTGGTGGCCGCTGGTTATCAGTGGAGCTGCTGCTGTTGTTTACAAGTCGCGTCAGGGGCGGTCATTGTCTTATCTGCCAATGACCGCCTCTGGCGGAACCGACTCTGATCAGGACTCCCGAGGACTTGAGACCGGCCACGAGACGCTCGCAGCTTCGTAGGCTTAGACCCGAGTATGCGGCAAGTTCAGGGACAGTCACAGATGGGTTTATGACTATTTCGCTGAGTATACGCTTTTCCGGTGCTGTCGGAATATGAGGGCGGAATGATAGCCTCGGCTCATTAAAAGGAGGGTCAGTTTCTTTTGAAGAATAAGCGGCCAAAGGTTCTGACAAGCATATTTGAGCCGCGCTTACTGAAGTCTCAACTACTTTCTTAACAAACTGTACCTGAAACGAAAGCCCAACCTCACGCCAGCGGAACTGAATTTCCGGATAGTCTTTTAACTCTTCCGCGACAAGTTTCAGCCCGTTCCCCCACTGATCGATGATACCCAGTCTCCGGAATACCGGTGCGATGACCTTATTCCGTGCGTCTGACTGCCTGCTCTCCATATCAGAATAGTCTATTGATGGAGGAATAAGCCCAGGGCTTGTAATCTCAATCATATCATCATAGATGGCAATCTTTATGTCTTTTCCCGTCAACGAATATTGGCGGTGAACCACAGCGTTCCGGATAATCTCTCTTATAGCCTTGACGGGATATTCCCAACGAGAGATGGTATAAACACCCTGAATTGAGCCCGACTGCCTGATGTTCCTCAGGACGAATGCGTACGCATCCTCGACCTGCTCCGCGATGCCATAATCGTAAGTCTTTCTGTCAATGAACTCCTCGGCATTTGCACCTTTGAAACGAGCGCACTCTATCTTCGCATTCGGGAACATACTTCTCCGTAATCCATCGTCGGAAAGCAGAACAAGCGCATTTGTCGGGTACAACACTCCCCTTTCAAACTTCGCCAATTCAAGTTTCCTCAACGCTGAATCATCCAGAATCTCACCTGTCTTTTCCTCATACAGACGTCGGAATCCACGGAAATCAAGTTCTGCCAGAGGTTTCTCCAAAACACTTTCCGCATCAAACGAAATGTTCCGCCTCCGTCTCTCAAGCTCTCCGATGATCTCCTCGTCGGCCAACCGATTGCTGGAACCGACACGCACATAAGTCCCGTTAGCCTTTCCTTCCGACCTAAGAAAGTATGGAGGCGTGCTGCCACGGTACACCCTCACACGCACGATACTGTGCCCGCCAGCGGAAATGAACGAAATGTCCGGTAACACAGACGGATAGCACCTGTCATATATCATATTGCTCAGTTGCACCTCAATTTGAGGCAAATCCATTTCAGGAACCCCGACCGGGTGATGATGGTCATCTACACCGATGAATATCTCTCCGCCTGCATCATTCGCGAAAGCGACAACAGTCTTAGCCAGATCGGAATTCTTCGGAATGCTTGCCTTGAACTCCAGCATCCTCCCCTCCGGACTCCTCAAAATCTCTTCAATCGTACGGTCTTTCATAACATCAAATATAATTCTGCGTAAATATAGGACAAATAAATCACATTACCGCCATTTGGCGGTAAAAAAAAATGATGGGGCAATGAATAAATTGTCTCTCGACAAAAAAATCAGGAACCAATGCCAGAGGTGCAGAGGTGACCGGACTCGTACAGAATATTTATGGAATAATAGTTTCTGTCTCGTTAGTGAAAGAGTGCGCCCAGACAACATATTCATTAACTCCGTGGTCAATTGTCCTCTCTACAGCTTCGGGAGTGATTTTCTTGATGAATTTGGCAGGTACGCCGCCCCATAGTTCATTCGGGCCGATTTCAGTTTTTCCGAGCACGAGCGCGCCGGCGGCGACGATGGAACCAGGCCCCACGTGCGCCTTGTCAAGGATGGTAGAACCCATACCAATCAGGCAATGACTTTCAATGCGGGCTGAATGGATGGTCGCGTTATGACCGACGACGACATCATCCGAGATTATGGTTTCCAAGCCTTCGCCGGTCGTGCAGTGGACCACGGCTCCATCCTGAATGCTGACTCTCGAACCGATGTCGATGTGATTCACGTCCCCTCTGATCACCGCGCTGTACCAAACCGAACTGTCGTCACCAATCCTAACATCGCCGATGACCGCTGCCGTCTCAGCTACGAACGTGCGTTTCCCGATTTGAGGTGCCACACCTTTAAGTTTTACAATCATTTCACAAATAATTTCATTGCAAATGTAGCTTTATTATTGAATATGCTTGCTCTCTTCAAAGAGTTTTTCGTAACTTTATGAAGGAATATGTCCTTGAAGACATACATCCAGCCAAATCAGACGTAAAAGGACAAACAAACTAAATAATTGCGATATAATGAGATTGGTGATTCAAAGGGTGTCGCTCGCCAGTGTTGCCATTAAGGGCAAGGCCGTGTCGGAGATCGGGGACGGGCTTCTGGTTCTTGTCGGGGTTGAGACCGGGGACACTGAAGAGGATATGCGCTGGCTTGTGGGCAAGACAGTGGGATTGAGGATATTCAATGACGAGAATGGAGTGATGAACAGGAGTGTCGTGGATGTAGGAGGAGAGGTTCTTGCGGTGTCGCAATTCACTCTGACGGCATCCACCAAGAAAGGAAATCGCCCTTCCTACATTCGTGCCGCAGGCCACGACATTGCAGTCCCTTTGTACGAGAAGTACTGCGAGGAAGTCTCGGCGGCGATAGGCAAGCCGGTCGGCAAAGGAGTATTCGGCGCGGATATGCAGGTCTCCCTTGTCAACGATGGTCCGGTGACGATAATCATCGACTCAAGGATTCGGGAATAGGGAAAAATAATCATCCCCGCGCTGCCAGAATATATTGTCAAGCCAACGCGGAGATTTAGTAAATTTGCCTTAAGTATTTCTCTTAGAACCTATAGGACAACCCTGCGGAAACATAGCCCGTATCGTGGCCGCCCTCTACCCAGACACCAGCTTTCCGGCAAAAATACCACCTGAGACCAGCTGTGGCTATGAAAGTCATCTTCGTGTCCATCTTATTGAATGTAGAGCTGGCATCCTCGCCGCTCTCGTTGTCTTTGGTGTGTTCGCCTATCAGCCCTGCGTCAACCATAGCACGGGAATAGAGTTCAATCCAGTTACAGAGAGTCAAGTGGTAACTGAGACCGGCGGTAAGGTCAACCCTGTTGCAGAAAGTGTCCTGCCGCTTGTCACCATAGCCATTGTCCAACATCCAATTGTAACTATAGCGGGAATATTCTCCGCCGACCGTCCAACCGATACCTCCGAAACGGCCGAAATCAAGGAAACAAATGTCTGAATATATCATCACAGGAGGCACGACCATCTTGAAAGAAGACCTTGCATCTTCGGTTGTGGCGTGTTTCGTTACTTTTGACCGACCTGCCATTGCCGGCGACGCGCCGATCTGCAAAGTTCTTGAATATTTAGGGAATACAATTTCGGATTTAGTACGCTTCCAATCGACATTTTTCCCCGCGTCTGAGGCCGCTATTCCATCCTGAATGCCAATCTGTTCTGATTTAATCCTGCCCTTCACACGATGAGCGGTGCCGCCATAGGCCGTTTCCCAAGCATATATGACATCCATAAATGTCTTGAACTCCCCCGACTTTATCCTCGCCGCGAACTCAGGATAGTCATAGATTTTCCCGAAATACATATTCAGCATTGATTTGGACATCGAAGGTTCTGTCCTGTCGAAGAGGCTCTCACGTGTGTCGGTGCCGACCATTATCGCCATATCTCCAGCGATACTCAGGTACCATCCTCGCAACGGACGCACCACTGTGACCGTATTGATCTTTTCTGACTCGACGGTGAAAAGAGAGTAGAGGTCAATGCCCTTGCCGTGATATTCTTCCCGCACCCATTGAACCTGAGCGCTTCCGCCGAGAGCGCCATATACTTTAACAAGGCGTTTTACATACTTGTCCGTACCTTCAAGAAGCAGTGAATCGACATCCTCATTGATATATCTTATCCTCTTACCGTCAGGAGTAGCGCTGAACTCGATATGGTCCGGGCGATTGACAAGCGCTGAACGGAGATAACCGTCGAGAACTTTCTGTTCGCCTTTGTTGAGCCATACTCGGATTTTCACGTCATCATCCTTCGGTTGCCGGGCCTTCTTGTCCACGACGGCCTGGGCTTTTGCGGATATTCCGGCGAACAGCATCATTACCGCCGAAGCGCAGGCGAAAATATTCCGGAGTCTCATCGCTTACTTGGTTTCGACAGAGAAACTCAACCCGAAATTGCCTCCAGCATAGCTGCCGCTGAATGTATATACAGTTTTATCAACTGTCTTTCGATAAATCTCAGAGCCCTCGCTCTTGGTGAACCCTTCAGGAATGAACTTGGCGTAATATGTTGTCGCCACAGACTCCGCGCAAGCGTAGTCGAAGAATGTCACTGTCTTCATATCGCTGCCGAGTTCCTTATACTGCCAGTTCTCCACCTCTCCTTCAAACACAGGGAAACCTTTAAGGAAAGGATATTCCTTAACAAGCGCGCCCCAGGCTATCGTGTCCTCAGGACAGATTACAGGCTCGTTGTCAGAGCCATTATCCTTGATGCAGCCGCATACAAGTGTCATCGCCGCGCAAATCAAAGCAAAAACAAACTTTTTCATACTTCATTATTTTTGACACAAAGATAGTTCCCCCCCCCCTAAAAATTCCAAGCAAATTGGCAATATTTTCGACATTTTTTTTAGAGGAAATTCACAAGGCATCTTGCAGCGATAACACCTTAAAGTAACCTGGCGATCTTCGGGATCAAGGTGATGTCGGCTGGGAGCCATTCGACGGAACCGAGCTGTTCGGCGGTGAGCCAACGGGCGGCCTCGTGCTCGACCAGATGGAGGTCGCCGGAAAGGATGGTGCAGGCGTAACACTTCATCGAAAGATGGAAGTCCGGGTAGTCATATTCAATGGTGTCAATCAGTTCGCCGACTTTGATCTCGGTTTCCAGTTCCTCGCGGATCTCTCGGCGGAGTGCATCCTCAGGACTCTCCCCCGCCTCGACCTTTCCTCCAGGAAACTCCCAACCATCCTTGAAAGCACCGTAGCCACGCTGCGTGGCGAAGATTTTCCCATCTTTGAATATCACGGCTGCCACTACGTTTATCGTTTTCATTTTCAATGTCATTTTAAAGTTAAACATTCGCTGATGTGATGTAATCGCACCGACTCCTATCAGTCGGAGTATTCTGAGGTACGAATGCTCTTACTCCTTAGGCATCTTCCGGGCGAGGTCAAAGATTGCCGGGGAAAGGTGGCAGTAGCCGCTGGGATTCTTGTCGAGGTAGTTTTGGTGGTACTCCTCGGCTTTGTAGAAACAGCGGAGTGGCTGTAGCTCGACGGCGGATTTCCTGCCGGCGTTGTTCTCAAAGGATCTCAATTCATTTTCAATCACTTCCCTATCCTCGCAGTTATCATAATAGACGCCGGTGCGATACCTCGTGCCTTCGTCCTCACCTTGTTTGTTCAGGCTGAACGGGTCGATCATATTCAGAAATAGATTGACAAGACGCTCCAAAGACACTTTCTCGGGATCGTAGCGGACGTGAACGCATTCGGCGTGACCGGTCTCATCGGTATAGACTTGTTTGTAGGTCGGGTCGATTTCCCAGCCATTCGCGAATCCGACTTCCGTGAAGACGACTCCGTCCACGAGTTTAAAGAATTTCTGCGCTCCCCAGAAGCAACCGGCGGCGAACCAGATGTCTCTTTCCTTTCCGTAGAGCAAGGAGGTCACCTCTTCAAGATACTTTCTGTCAACTTCTTCGAATGTATTCAGCTCCTTGCTGTCGATGTCAAGGACGGCGGCTATACGGCCACGTTTCCAGCAAGGTACGACAATCTCGCTGCGGCTCTCGCTTGAGCAGGCGATGTGCCCTGGAAACAGCTCGACATCGGGGACAATGACTGTGCGCTCCTCGTTCCAGGATGTGCCACATACTCCCCTGCCCTTTGCGATGCGCATACAAGCCACAGGTCCTTGGAACGGCCCGAGCACAAGTTCCTCGGATGACGCCACACGGTAAAAGCCTGTCCACCAGAAGCTGAACTCATAATGGAGCATCGCAGCAATATTCGCCATCCTCGCCACCTCGTCAGTCTCCCCGGCAAGAATAGCCTGAATTTGAGGCAATAGCGCAAGATATTTTTCCTCTTTTGTCATATTCATTGCTTTTTTCGGAGTAAATATAATGTTTTTGCTTCGATAACGATGCATTCGGCTGAACTTCGTTCGCAGGTCCATAGAAATATGGAGATAACATATTGGATTTCTGATCAGAAAACTTATCTTTGTCAAGGTCAAACAAGATAGTCCCAAATATGCTTTTGGCAAACTTCATCATAGTCGGAATTGTGATTATTATGCTCATCACATTCTCCATCTTTATCCTCATCGGCAAAGGGGACGATCTTATCGCCGGCTACAACACAGCGAGCAAAGAGGATAGGGCGAAATATGACATCGGAAGGCTGAGAAAGGTTATCGGTTACGGTTTGCTGCTCATATGCTTACCGACTGGCCTGCTTCCTTTGGCAGAGATGTCTGACATAATATTTTGGTCATCAATGATTTCAATGATAGTCATAGCGATCGTCATCACGATACTGGCGAACACCTATGCAAGAAAGGAGCGTGATAAAAACAAACAATAATTGATATGATGAATATGAAAACACGAAGGAATATTCTTGCCGCCATACTTATGCTGTCTGTTGTGGCGTGCCGGAATGAAGAAAGCTGGACAAATGCCGAAAAAAGTCTCATCCGAGGTGATGGCGAGACTATGCAGGTGCTGACGATTTACGACAAGGCGGACTCGCTGGTGCTGCGGACAGAGTGCGCTGAAATCAGCGCTAAGGAACTGACGAGCGATGAATATAAGATCCTGGCTGAGAAGATGGTGGCCACCGTAACCTCGCCGGAGCAGGATGGAGTCGGCATCGCCGGGCCGCAAGTGGGAATATCTCGCCGCGTCGTGGCCGTTCAGAGGTTCGATAAGGATGGCGAGCTGTTCGAGGTATATCCAAACATCCGAATCACTTGTCACAGAGGCGAAAAGGCCCTTGGACCTGAAGGATGTCTCAGCATCCCTGGGAAGCGCGGAAATGTCGAGCGCTATCAGGACATCGACATCAACTACACCTCGCTCAAAACCTTGCGCGACACGACTGAAAGCATCAAAGGCTTCACCGCCGTGATCTTCCAGCACGAATGCGACCACCTCGATGGAATCCTCTACACTGACTATCTGGACGGCAAACAATAGCACCCATAACAGTCATCAACCTGACATAGTCATTTGCAGAGAAGGAAAACCTTGTTCCATATGTGGTATATGCAAAAATTGCAACTACCATTTCGAACGGTACTTTAACTGGGATAAGGCAACTGGCGACAACAAGTAGAATGAGTATATTCAAAAAGGACGGCTCTGTCTGAACCGTCCTTTTATGCTGAATATTCAGGGGTAATATTACCAGATGCGGACCCTGTCCTCTGGTTTGACGTAGAGGGAGTCGGTCGGCTGGATGCCGAAGGCGTCGTACCAGTAGTCGCACTGGGCGAGGGCTCCGTTGATCCTCAGGCGGTCGATGGAGTGAACGTCCATCATCGTGAGGTAACGCATAATCTCCTCGGAGGCTGTGCCGGCCCAGACGTTGGCGTAGGACAGGAAGAAACGCTGCTCAGGAGTGAATCCGTTGTCCTCTGAAAGTTTGCCGTGATCCTTCTGCCACATCTGGAAGGCGTCGTAGGCTACGTTCAGACCGCCGTGATCAGCGATGTTCTCGCCCAGGCAAAGTTTGCCATTTGCGTGGAGCTGGCCAGGGATTACCCAAAGCGAGTCGAAATATTCAGCCATCTTGGCGCAGGTCGCGTTGAATGCCTCGGCATCGGCTTCGGTCCACCAGTCGGTGAGATTGCCCTCCTTGTTGTACATTCTTCCCTGGTCATCAAATCCGTGGGTCATCTCGTGGCCGATCACGACACCAATGGCACCGTAGTTGGCGGCCGCGTCTGCCTCAAGGTTGAATAGAGGCGGCTGGAGGAATCCAGCAGGGAAGCAGATCTCGTTTGTGGTCGGGTTGTAGTAGGCGTTGACGGTCTGAGGAGACATCTCCCACTGCTCCTTGTCAACAGGCTTGTTGTATTTCTTGTCGTAGTTCAGATTCCAGTAGAACTCCGAAGCGGCCCTAAGGTTATCGTACAGAGATAGTTCCGGATTGATGACGAGACCGCTCAGGTCGTCCCACTTGTCAGGATAACCCACCTTCACCTTGTAGGCGGCAAGTTTCTCCTGGGCTATCTTCTTGGTCTCGGCGCTCATCCATTCCTGCTGGTCAATCCTTAGCGACAAGGATTTCTGGAGGTTGCGGATCATCTCAAGCATCTCCTCCTTGGCGGCCTTCGGGAAATATTTCTCCACGTACATCTGGCCGACAGCGTCCGACATCAGACCATCCACAAGGCTTACAGCAGACTTCCACCTCGGTGTTTTCTGCTGGACACCGAATATCTTGCGGGAGAACTCGAAATTTTCATCGCTAAAATCATCGGAAACTATTGAGGATCCGCCGGATATAATCCTCCACTCGTACAAAGTCTTCAAATCATCCAGCGAGGCTGTCATAAGAATATTGCAGGCCGCCGCCACTGGCTCCGGCTGACCGAGATCCACCTCGGAAGTCTTGTCGAAACGATATTCAGCAAGGTATTTCTTCCAGTTGAAGTCCCCGCAGATGCTGGTCAAAGAATCGACGCTGACTTTATGGTAGTTAGCCTCAGAGTCACGGAGTTTTTCCTTTGAATAGTAAGGAGTGGCGAGTTCGGTCTCGATCGCCCAGATACGCTGAACCTTGTCGGCGGCGACATTCTCAGGGTAGCCGGTGAGGACGAAGAGGTTTTTCATATGTTCCTTCATAGCCTCACGGACAGTAACATTCTGCGGATCATCGGACAGATAATAGTCACGGTTGCCAAGCGAAAGACCGCTCTGGCTGATGCCGACGATGTTGTTGTCGGCATCCTTCTGGTCAGCTGAAATGTACACGGAGAACAAAAGGTCATCGTGCTCCTTGGCGCAACGGCTGAGAAGTTCCTCACGGGTGCTGATAACGTCAAGCTCGGCGATGTGGGCCTTGATCGGAGCGGCACCTTCAGCGTTCAGCCTTGTGGAGTCCATCATCATACTGTAGAGATCTCCGATCTTCTGGGCGATGCTTC
>CAVCRL010000094.1:0-9833 GCA_963604455.1 Lachnospiraceae bacterium
AACGTCATCGAAGGTGAGGCCTTCAGGAATCTCTCGGTTTACAAACTTCGCCATTGTAATCAAATAAATTTGACAAATATAAGAATTTTCACGCAATAGTTGGCTTGGCCGGAGGGTTGTTCTGCTTCTATGGCCTCAAAAAATTCGGCTTCCGGCCCGGCAGCCGACCTTCCGGCAAGCGAAAGTTGTGCCAGCCGATTAATCAAGGCTTTGAATATAAACGGCCTTGCCACGTCCCCCGTTCCTCAAGACGTTTGTCCAGAAGGCGGAGGATCTCGAAGTTGCGGACGAGTCCCCACGGGGTGTCGTTCACGAAGCGGGGCGGGACCTCGCCGGCGACCCGTTCGATGTAAAGGTCGGGGCGCAGACGTTCAAGGATGTCGATGACAAAGTCAAGATATTCATCAAGTCCTGGGCGGTAGAAGGCTGAGGGGTCGGCGGCATATTCCTTTTCCATCGCTGTGCCTTTGACGATCTGGAGCTGGTGAAATTTGACGGAGCGCAGCGGGAGGGAGGAGATGAGGCCGCACTGGTCGAGGAGCATCTCTCTGGTCTCGCCGGGGAGGCCGAGAATGAAGTGGGCTCCGGTGTCGATGCCTCTTTCGGCGGTCATTTCCACGGCTTTGCGGGCACACTCGAAGTTGTGGCCGCGGTTGATGTGGCGCAGGGTGCTGTCGTGGCAGGATTCGATGCCGTACTCTACCACCACTATGGGGGCGGTGAGGGTCTCAGGAACCGTGGCCTGGCCAGTCGGGCCCTGAGCCAGAACGTTCGGTCCCTGTGCCTGTCGAAGGGACCTTTGCCACCCGGAAAGGACACGCCCCGCCGCCAAGTCAGCCAGATAGTCCAGCTTATCCTCATCGACGCAATCCGGACGCGTGCCGATCACGATCCCCACCACCTCCGGATGGCTCAGAACCTCCTCGTAAAGAGCCTTCAACCGATCCAACGAACCGTATGTGTTTGAATATGCCTGGAAATATGCAAGGTAGTGCCTCGCCCTCGGATAGCGCACCTTTTGGAACTCGATTCCCTCGTCTATCTGGGTCAGAAGCGGCTTCCCCGGAGTGCTGTAACCAGGATGGAAGGCGGCGTTGTCGCAGTATGTACACCCTCCCCGCCCCACGGTTCCGTCCCTGTTAGGGCACGAGAATCCTGCGTCCAGAACAAGCTTCTGGAGCCGCTCACCGTACCTACGACGGTAATAACCCACGAACGAATTGTATCTTTTCCCTTCTGAAAAACCAAACATAATGCAGCCGTTACTCCTTCTTCCGATTCACCTTTCCTTCGCGTCCTCTTCAGTTCCACGTTCAATTGTGATTGTCCTATTCCGGGCATTCGGTTTTCAAAGAAATCCATTGAGGAGAGCTCCTGTTCCACGTCCGGATGTGATTGCCCTCTCCCCTTTTCCCGACACGAGCCACCGAAAAGTACGACATATTCCTTGCAAAACTAATGAATTGTGAATATTTTTACAAGCTGGATCCGTCATTGGTTCCACAAAGAGAAGGTTTTTGATTTGTTTGAACCTCGTAATGGCATTCCAAACAGAACAGATTATTGATTATAAACAGATGTCAATATGAACATATTCCTGAAAATTTTGTCTTCGGCGGCAGCGGTCGCGCTGTCATTCAATTTTGTCGCCTCAGCGCAGGAAGCCCCTAAGAAATGGGCTGTGGTTGAGTTTTCCGCCAACTTTATGCGCGAGGCACCGGATTACGCCGCCGAGCTTGGAGACCAGGCGTTGATGGGAACGGTGGTCGAGGTCCTGGACAAGTCAAGCTACTGGGTCAAGATAAAGAGTCCGGAGCCTTACACGGCCTGGGTCAATGAGATGGGGCTTGTACCGATGAGCGAAAAAGATCTTCAGGACTATCTTGAGGCTCCGAAATACATCTGCACAGCGGCTTTCTCACACATTTACGAGGAGCCTTCGGTGGATTCCAGGATCGTCTCCGATTTCGTGCTCGGAGATGTTGTCAGGATTATGTACGGTGTCAAGACGCACACAAGCGGCCGCTACAAAGGCTACGAGGAGGGGCGGGCCGTCCTGAAGAAGAAGTTCGCCGGTGTCGTGCTGCCGTCAGGCAAGACCGGATATGTTCCCGCTAAAGATGTCGCGGTGTTCTACAAATGGGCAAAAGACCGCAAGGACAGGACCTCGGCCGAGAATGATTTCAGGCAGGATCTTCTGGCCACGGGTTACAGGTTCCTCGGCGTACCGTATATGTGGGGCGGCACGTCCATCAAGAACGTGGACTGCAGCGGATTCACCCGCAGCGTATATTTCGCCAACGGAGTGCTCCTTCCGCGCAACGCCTCCCAGCAGGCAAGGATCGGAGAGGATGTTGGAATATTCAAGGACAACGGGGATGTTGACTGGAGCGGTCTGCTTACGGGTGACCTTCTGTTCTGGGGCAAGGCCGCGACCGACACCACCAAGGAGCGGATCACGCACGTTGGAATGTACATCGGTGACGGCAAGTTCATCCACTCCGCCCAGGTCGTGCGTGTCAACTCATTGGATTCCACCGCTGCCGATTTCTACGACCGCAAACCCGTCCGCGCCCGCCGCATCGTCGGCCACATAGACACCAACGGTTCCGGAATCACCTCCACCTTCCGCAGCCCGTTCTACTTTCCGCAGAATTAGTGCGGGCACAGCCCGTTCAACACTCCGTAGGACTGATCTGTTAAGGGTCACGGCCACAAGCGGATCATAAGGCAAACTATGTTCCCGAAGCAAACTATTTCCTCGTCATAGTGCCAAGGCTGATTATTCGGCCACGTCCATCACCTTGATCTACCTTGAAGGGAGATCCATTCCGAGGAACTTCAGGGCTTGCCACTCATCGGCCATAGTGTCGCGGACCAGAATCCTCACGAGGACGTTTTTCTCCTTGGCGGGCAGGAGGAGGACATCCTTGGCCCTTGTGACGTAGTTATGCCTGACAACATAATTCATCATCTGACCATAGGAGGTGTCCGGATTATGATGCCGCTCCTCCCTGATGTCATATTCACTGCCGGTGTTGGAGTTGATGGCAAGCAGCATCTTTTCCGGACTTCCATAATAGGAAGAGAGCCTGTCATATTCAATAACATTATAGGTAATGACAATGAAATCAATAAGTTGGTTTTTCTCTTCGGATGACAGGCCATCAAACATCCTGTGAAGTTGAGGGTACCTCAGATGGCTGCCCCGTGAACAACATCCTTCAACCTCCTTGAGGTTTTTACGCATCTTGGTCGAGGCCTTGCTATGCGACAGCTTTTCCGAAAACGGATGATCGGAAAATGCGTAGGCCAGAAAGTTCCATCGCCACTTGATCGCCTCCGGATGGATATTCCTCTCGACCGGATTGTTATAAAGGTAGGCGATGCTGGTCCTTATCTTTTTGTTTCCGATTTTCGGAGCGCTTCCGAATGGAGACTGGAACAGATGACCTATGTTCGGGATCGTGATGTTTACAGAGCCGGAAGTGATGTTCCTATCAAGATCTGACACCAAGCCAACCGTACCCCGCTTCAAGTCACCATAATATTCATAGGAGAAGGTCATATTCACCATTCTTTCGAACCCGCTGAGTGTCGGCAAATCAGGAGCCTCAACCAATTGATGAATATGATCGTACATCTCGCACAGACCCAGGACCGTCACTCCGTACCGCTTGGCGCAGGTGCAGAACACAGTGAAATAGACCAGACAATCCTCCAGACTGTAAAATATCACAGAACCGTTCTGTGACCGTTGATAAATGTGGTTCGGTGAACCAGACAGAAACTTTCGACGCCTCATAGCCTTCCCCCTCTTTAAAAGTTTTACATAGTTAACCCACATCATTCTTTCCGGTGGACTTACTGGTTCCTGCCCAGAGAACAATGCTTCACAAATATGGGAAATTAATCTCTGATTAGCAAGAGCGTGAACCGTAAAACATTATGGGTTCGTTACTTATAAATTACTGGTAGTCAATTTCGGAGAGCAGGGTTTCATAATGCACTGATCTTCAACCCGTGGAGCTTCACGTTCTCTGTTCCAACCAATTACGGATTCCTGATTCCCTAAAATGGAGGGCAGGATTTCATAATGCTCAGGGAATCAACCTGTGGAGCGCCACACTCTCTGTTCCAATTAATTATGGATTTCTGGCCTCCCGAAATGACCAGCAGGATTCCATAATGCACTGATATTCATTCTATGGAACGTCACACTCACTGTTTCAATCAGTTATGGATTCCTGGTCTCCTAAAATAGAGGGCAGGACTCCATAATGTGCTGATCTTCAACCCGTGGAGTGCCACGATCTATGTTCCAATTAATTACGGATTCCTGGTCTCTCAAAATGACCGGCAGGATTTCAGATCTTCCTAAATACCTGACAGTTAAGTGTACGTTCGCTGCCTGGTCACTGAGACCGGGCTATGAGGGCGGGTCAGTTGTCGGCGGCGAGGAGGGTGATTATGCGGTCGATCAGGGGGTCGATGCGGGAGGCGGGGGCGAGGGAGTTGTTGGTCATTATGGAGAAGATGATGGTGTCGGACTTGGAGCCGGCGGAGGGTTCGATGTAGCCGCTGAAGCAACGGACACCGTTCATCGAGCCGCTCTTCAGGTGGACACGGGACTTGACGGAGGCCGGGGCGTCCTTCAGGCGGGACTCGTAATGGCGGTTTCCGGGCTGGCCTATGGTCTGGATGTAGTCACCGAAGGACGGGCTGTCCATCATAGCGGAAAGGAAACGGACAAAGAAGGACGGGGAGATGTAGTTGTGGCGGGCGAGGCCGCTGCCATCCACTATACGGACATCATCAGAGCTGACACCAAGGCTCGTCATCGCCTCATTCACAGCCACATAGGAGGAATCGTAGGAGGCGGAATGATGGAGTCGCCGGCCAAGGGTCCGGAAAAGGGTCTCGGCGTAGAAGTTGTCGCTTTTCAGGTTCGTCTCACGGGCTATGCGCTTAAGGGAGGGGGAATATGTCTGACCGAGCATATTCAGGTCATCCACTCTGGAGGCGTAGGGGGCATATTCATTGGATGAGAGATTGGAGCGGACGCGGCCGAGGCGGATGTCGGAGGGGCCTTCGGAGACGGGTACTCCATTGGATTTCAGATATTCACAAAAATAATGGGCGCAGGTGTAGGCTCCGAACTTGTTGCTGAACTCCTCGGTTTTGGGCTTGCGGTCGATGGCGAAGGAGCCGCGGATCTCGGCGTAAGGGAGGAATTCGGTGTTGAACAGGTAGAGTCGGTCGCCGGTGCCGGCGGGAGCGGTTCTGCAGGGATATTCATACCTCATCCACGGGGTGTTCGGAAAGGAGACCGTGACGCTGACGGGCGATCCGACGGACGGGCCGGCGCTCACGCGGAAGTCCTGGGCGTTCTCGTAGAAGCAGAGGCCGTTGCCGCCGGCTCCGTAGGCCGTGCCGATATCCTGGTAGCTCCAGGTGTCGTGCTCCATCGGGCCATCGAAATAGCGGCCGTCGCCGATCACCTTACCGTTGATTCTCTTGATCCCGGCCTTGTCCAGGAACGATTTCCACTGGGCGAAAAGTTTGGCGCGGGGGATGGCGATCGAGTCTTTCGAGGCTATGGTCGGATCGCCGCCGCCCACTATGTAAAGGTCGCCATCAAGGATTCCATCCTTGATGGATCCACTGTAACCTATGCGGGTGACGTACTTGAAGTCGGGACCGAGGCGGTGGATGGCAAGGCCGGTGGTTATCAGCTTCATCGTCGAGGCGGGGACCATTCGCTGGCCGCTGTTCCAGGAGGCGATGGTGTCGCCGCCTTCGGTCAGGGCAAGGACTCCGAGGACGGAGGACTTCAAGGATTCGCTTCGGGAGATTGATTCTACATATCTCTGGGCTTTGGTCTTGGATCGCGCCTTGTTTGTGGAATGCAGTTGCGGAGAGGAGGTCACTTCGACAGGCTCAGTGACCGTGACGGGTAGGGTTGTGAGTGCTTCAGCAGGTTCAGTGTCCGAGATAGAGGGCTCAGTGTCCAAGGGGGCGGAATCGATGCTCAAAGGGGTGACCAAGGAACCGAATGATCCCTGAGCTTGCCGAAGGGCCACGGCGGAAGGGGCGATGGCGACCGACATCACCAGAGCGCAAACACAAGAATTTATGAATATTCCGAATCTCATAACAGTTGTCTTTTTGAATTTCAAGCCGTTCCGAGACCCACAGATGAAAACAAGAAACGGCAAGAGTACAAAAATAGTGTTTTATTGCTAAATTTGCAGCGTGTAAAACCGCTTACGCGGAACGAACTTGAATCAAATTGTCATTGAATATGAAAAAATGCGTCCTTGTGTCCGGCGGTGCCGGATTTATCGGAAGCCACGTCACCGTGGAACTTATCGAGGCCGGCTACGATGTGATCGTGGCCGATAATATGTCCAACTGCGACGAGACCTGCTACGAGGGAGTCAAGAAGATCACCGGAAGGGAGGACATTCCTTTCGTGAAGATGGATTTCTGCGATCCGGTGGCGACAGAGTTGCTGTTCACGGCCAACCAGATCGACGCCGTGATCCATTTCGCCGGCTTCAAGGCCGTCGGAGAGTCTGTCAGCGAGCCACTGAAATATTACAGGAACAATCTGGAGTCATTTATGAATGTCATCGAGACCGCAAGGAAGCACGGATGCGAGAATATTCTTTTCTCATCCTCCGCGACGGTTTACGGCGAGCCGGAGAAGCTTCCGGTGACTGAGGAGTCGCCAAGGCAGCCGGCCACCTCCCCTTACGGCAACACGAAGCAGATGTGCGAAGACATCCTGCGGGACTCCGTGAAGGCATATTCAAATGTCAAGGGAATCGCGCTGAGGTACTTCAACCCGGTCGGAGCGCATCCATCGGCGCTGATCGGCGAGCTGCCGCGCGGCGTGCCGAACAACCTGGTGCCGTTCATCACCCAGACCGCCATCGGCAAGCGTGAGTGCCTCTCTGTCTTCGGCAACGACTACCCTACTCCGGACGGTACGTGCCAGAGAGACTTCATCGACATCGTGGATCTGGCGAAGGCGCACGTCTTCGCGGTGCGCAGAATGCTCGAAGGAAAGATGAAGAAGGAATATGAGATCTTCAACATCGGTACGGGCAAGCCGCTGTCGGTGATGGAGCTCATCAATGCGTTCGAAAAAGCCAACAACTTGAAGCTGAACTACAAGTTCGCGCCTCGCAGGGCCGGAGACGTGACCGCTATATGGGCGGATCCTACGCTTGCCAACAACGAGCTTGGATGGAAGGCCGAGAGGTCAATCGAGGACACGCTGGCCGCAGCCTGGGCTTGGGAGAAGCATCTGGCATAGGAATAAGTCCGTGTAGGTCAACATTTAGAATCTGCTTTTGGTTCGTTTGAAATGTTCTTTGAAGTGAAAAATCTTCAAACAAACAAATCAAAACAGAGTATTAAGATTCACGAAAAAAAATGGGGAAGGCCATCCGGTCTTCCCCAAATATTTTTCTGCAAAGAGAACGGTTTACTTTGCGGTCGCCTTGATGAGTTCGCTGAGCTTCTGATACATAGCGTCAGTCTTCTCAAGGAGTTCCTTGCGGATTCCGGCATAGTAAGCGGACTTCTTGCCTTCCACCTTTGCGTTCACTTTGTCCCTGAGGTCATTGTAGAGTTTGACAGCCTCGTCGAAGAGTCCGCCCAAAGCCTCATCGTCAGCTTTCTGGTTAAGTGCGCTGAAGAGGGAGCAATCATCGATGAAAGCTCCGATGACATATTCAATGTCCTTCTTGATGTCTCTAAGATTCATATCTCGTTTTGTTTAGACTTAAAACTTGGCGAATATACGCATTTTTTTTCGATTTACGAATATGGTGGCGCAATGCTGAGGATGGCGGGTCACTTCGACAAGCTCAGCGACCGATGAAGTCGGCTCAGTGACCGGAAGGCCCAACAACCAGACGATGTTATTTGAACAGGCTGCGGACGAGGGCAGGTACGTCAGCGACCTTGACAACCTCGATGCCCTGCGGTTTGAGGTCCAAGGAGGCAAACGAAGAAATGAATATCTTCTTGAAGCCCAGACGGGCGGCCTCACTTACACGGCGGTCGATCTGGGCGACCGGACGGATCTCGCCGCTGAGTCCGATCTCTCCGGAGAAACAGTTATCGGAAGGTATGGCGAAATCGAAGTTGGATGACAGAACCGCCGAGATGACAGCCAGGTCACAGGCCGGATCACTGACCTTGAGCCCGCCCGCCATATTCAGAAAAACATCCTTTTGGGCGAGTTTGAAGCCGGCCCTGCGCTCCAGGACCGCCAGAAGCATATTCAGTCGCCGCACATCGAAGCCGGTGGCCGAGCGTTGCGCCGTGCCATAGACAGCCGAGCTGACAAGCGCCTGAACCTCAAAGAGAAACGGTCTCGTGCCGTCCAGCATCGCACTGATGGCGGTGCCGCTGAGTCCGGCCTCGTGCATCGGGATGAGCAGCTCAGACGGGTTGGAGACTTCGCGGAGGCCTTTGCCGGTCATCTCAAAGACAGCCAGCTCGGAAGTCGAGCCGAACCTGTTCTTGATGCTGCGAAGGATCCTGTACGACCCTCGATTGTCGCCCTCGAACTGAAGGACGACATCGACAATGTGTTCCAGAATCTTCGGGCCGGCGATGTAACCTTCTTTGGTTATGTGGCCGATCAGGATGACCGGGATGCCAGTCTCCTTGGCGAAACGCAGAAGAATCGCGGCCACTTCCTTGATCTGGGTCACGGATCCCGGAGTGGAATCAACGGTCTGCGAGAACATTGTCTGGACAGAATCCACTATCATCAGGTCCGGCTCGATCTCACGGGCCTGGGCGACGACATTCTCAATCAGTGTCTCACTGTAGATCTGACAGTTGGAGGCGTCACCGCCCAGACGGTCGGCACGCATCTTGACCTGACGCAGGCTTTCCTCTCCGGTGACGTACAACGTCCTGAGTGACGGGCAGCCGAGCGGAATCTGAAGGGAAAGGGTGGACTTGCCGATTCCCGGCTCACCGCCGATCAGCACAAGAGAGCCTTCCACGATGCCGCCGCCGAGGATTCGGTCTATTTCCTCATTGTTCAGGGAAAGCCTTGCCTCTGAACGGGAATCAATCTCGTTCAGTTTCTGAGGTTTGCGGCTGGCGCCAGGAACGGAGTCCGCCACGGTTGACTTTTTCGAGCTTCCCGTAACAACTTTCTGCTCCACCATCGTGTTCCACTCCCCGCAGGCGGGACAGCGTCCCATCCATTTGGGATATTCATTGCCGCAATTGGAACAAAACCAGACTGTTTTCTCTTTCATATTCATCAATATTACATATCATTCGGTTGGCACTTCGACAGGCTCAGTGACCAAAGGAAGGTAAATCTGTTACCGGCAAAGGTAGTGCCTATGCCCAAAGTCAGGTGGTAAGTCTGCCGAACCTCAGGCCCAGTGACCGAAAATAATGGCTCAGCAACCGATCAAAGATAGGCAATCGGATGGGTTAAGACAAAAAAAAATTGCAGCATCTGGGTTTGGACCCGGACACCGCACAAAATCCCTTTCGGGAATCAACGGCTGAAATTACTCAGCTGTAGCAGTTGAATCGCAGCAAGCAGCGGTTGAATCGCAGCAAGCGGTTGTTGTGTCAGTTACAGCCTCAGCCTCAACAGCCTCTTCTGTAGCCTCACCTTCAGCGGCCTCGGCCTTCTTCGCGTTGTTACCGCAAGCAGAAGCAGCTACCATAAGAGCTACAACTGCGAAAGACATAAATACCTTCTTCATAATAATTATAAATAAAAAACTATTGTTACTCTACTCACGTTTTTCAGACCGCAAAAGTACATAGTTTTCTGA
>CAVCRL010000095.1:0-9813 GCA_963604455.1 Lachnospiraceae bacterium
CCAGCTTCGACCTGTTCACCTGCTACGAGGACCGAGGCGAGAAGTTCAAGGAAGCCGTGAGAAGACTTTAATATTCAAATGAATATGGCCGAGAACAAAAAGAAGAAGAACCTGTGGAATTTCATTGACTCCCTCGAAGGAGACAAGGTTGTCTGGATGATTGTCATCCTGCTCATCCTGTTCTCCATCGTGGCCATATTCTCATCCACCTCCCTGCTGGCGATCCAGCAGAAAACGACCAGGATGGCGATAGTCGGGGAGCAGTTGGGGCTGGCCGTGGCAGGACTGGTGATAATCATCATCTGCTGCACCATTCCAAAAATCGGTTTCTTCAGGGTCGTCTCGCAGCTCGGCTACGTGTTCTCTATGGCCCCGCTCCTGTTGCTCGCGCTCGCAGCGGTCATATCTAAAGGAGACAAATGGGACTTGGGAATCCTCACCGTGAACAAAATCAATGACGCTTGGAGAACGATCTCGTTGTTCGGGTTCCAGTTCCACGTCTTTGAGTTCGTCAAGGTGGCTATGATAATGTACCTTGCGTGGGCCGTAAACGCCTTCCGCAACGACAGTTTCTTCTTAGCCAACTTTCTGGCAGAGAAACACCCTGTCTGGAAAAAGCCTCTCGTCAAGAAGATAGCCTATATCTATTTCCCGATATTAAGTGTCTGCCTTTGCATAATGGTAGGCAGTCTGTCCAGCACCATATTCATAGGAGGCATAATGTTCGCCACCATTCTGATCGGAGGGATCAAGGTGAAGGAACTGATTCCGCTGACAGGAATAGCCGTCGGGCTTTTGGTGGCCTGCATCGGCATCAACTCCTGTTTTGATGACAGCAGGAAACCGTTCCCGCATCTGGATCACGCTCTGGGCCGGTTGACAGGAGACGGGATCGCCGACAAGCTGAGGATTATGGCGGAATCGCCGTCAGGCAGCAAGGAATTCCAGGAGGCCCTGGACAAGGTAAAGCAGCCGATCAGCGCCAAGATGGCGATAAAGGAAGGCGGACTGATCGGCAAGGGACCGGGCAAGAGCACCCAGCGGTACGTGGTGCCGATTATGTTCGAGGACTATATGTTCTGCTTCATCGTAGAGGAATACGGACTGATCGGCGGAATAGTGATTCTGATCCTTTACATCAGCCTTCTGGCCAGAGGCTCGATCATCGTGAGGAACTGCGATAACCTGTTCGGCAAGACGGCTGTGGCGGGACTTGTGCTGCTCATCACCGGCCAGGCGATGATGCACATCCTCATCAACTGCGATATGGGTCCGCTCACCGGCCAGACGCTGCCGATGGTCAGCCACGGCAACTCGTCCTTCCTGATGTTCAGCATAGCGTTCGGAATCATCTTGTCTATCAGCAAGATAGCCAAGCGGAAGATTGACAGGGAGACCGCCAAGGCTGAGCCGCTTGTCGACAGGAAGATAAACGACGAGGTCAGCGTGATGATGGACGACCTCGACCAGATGGAAAGCGGGTTCGAAGGCCGGGACAACGACATCACGGAAACGGACGGAAATGTCCCTTTACACGAGAATGACATCCCGGACTACGGGATTGACGACCATAACAATGAGTAGGACAATGGAATATAAAGCGCTTAGAGTCATAATCAGCGGAGGCGGCACAGGAGGACACATCTTCCCGGCTGTCTCGATCGCGAACAAACTGAAGGAACTGAATCCAGAGACGGAGATCCTTTTCGTGGGAGCCGAGGGCAAGATGGAGATGGAGAAGGTTCCGGCTGCGGGCTACAGGATCGTGGGCCTTCCGATTGTAGGATTGCAGAGACAGCTGAGCCTTAAGAACATCCTGAACGACCTCTGCGTGCCGTTCAAGGTTCTGGCGAGCCTTCGGAAAGCCAGGAAGATCGTGAGGGAGTTCAAGCCTCAGATCGCCGTGGGAGTCGGCGGATATGCCAGCGCTCCCCTGCTCTGGGCGGCCACCGGAATGGGAATCCCGGCGCTCATACAAGAGCAGAACGGTTTCGCCGGGCTGACCAACAAGAAGTTAGGCAAAAGGGTGCAGAGGATCTGCGTGGCCTACGAAGGAATGGAGAGGTTCTTCCCTGCCGACAGGATCGTGATGACCGGCAACCCGATCAGAAGCATCATAGTTCCCGCCACACCGGAAATGAGAGAGCAAGGCATCAAGGAATATGGCCTTGACCCTTCCAGAAAGCACATCTTCATTGTCGGCGGAAGCCTTGGCAGCAGCAGATTCAACCAGTGTATGAGAAAATGGATCTCGGACGGATGCCCGGGCATTGACGGGGTCGATGTGCTGTGGCAGTGCGGAAAATATTACAAAGCGGGTGTCGATGAGTTTATGGCCGGTCAGAAAGCCAAGAACCCGGAGGCGCTCAAACATATTCATTACTCCGACTTCATCGGCAGGATGGAATTGGCATACGCGGCGGCTGATGTGGTGATCTCCAGATCGGGGGCAAGCTCCGTGTCCGAGCTTTGCGCCGCGCGTAAGGCGGTGATATTCATTCCTTCGCCGAATGTCGCGGAGGATCATCAGACGCACAACGCTATGGCCCTGGTGAAAAAGGACGCGGCGGTGATCGTCAAGGATTCCGACGCTATGGAGAAGATGATTCCGACAGCGCTTGAACTATTGGGACAGCCGGAAAGGATCGCGGAGCTTGAGGAGAACGCAGGAAAGATGGCTCTTCCGGACGCGGCGGGGAAAATCGCCGAGGAGATTTACAGATTGGTTAAGGAATAGGTTATGTCAAAATACACAAAGATTTATTTCATCGGCATCGGCGGCATCGGAATGAGCGCCATCGCCAGATACTATAAGTTCAAAGGCTATCCTGTCGCAGGCTACGACAAGACCCCGTCCGAGTTGACGCACGCCCTTGAGAAAGAAGGAATTGACGTTCACTACAAGGACGACCCTGACTACATCCCGAAGGACATCGCCTCGACCCTGATCGTATATACGCCGGCCATTCCGTCAGACCTTAAGGAACTGAGTTACGTTATGGAGCACGGCTACACGGTCGTGAAAAGGTCCCGTATGCTTGGGGAACTGGCTGAAGGGCAGGCCTGCCTCGCCGTGGCCGGCACACACGGAAAGACCACCACAAGCACTCTGGTGGCGCACATCCTGACCGAGAGCGGGAAGGGCTGCTCGGCGTTCCTTGGGGGAATATCCAAGAACTACGGCACGAACCTGCTTATGAGCCACACTCCGACAATGGTGGCGGAGGCGGACGAGTTCGACCGCTCGTTCCTCCAGCTGCACCCGGCGATCGCGGCCATCACCGCTATGGACGCCGACCATCTGGACATCTACGGCACACTTGAGGAATATCAGAAAGCGTTCAAGGCCTTCGCCTCGCAGGTAAGCCGCACACTTATCGTCAAATACGGTCTCGACATCACCGCGGACGACACCAAGGCGAAGATCCTGCACTACAGCTACGACAATCCTTCCGCCGACTACTATGCCGTCAATTCCAAACCGGACGAGGTGGGACACTACATCTTCGACCTTGTCTATCCGGGTGGCACTATCGAGAACATCAGAGTCGGGATCCCCGGCTGGGTCAACGTGGAGAACAGCGTTGCCGCGGCGGCGGTCTGCCTCTGCCACGGGGTCTCCCCGGAAGCGGTCAAGCAGGCCATAGGGACATATTCAGGAGTGAAGCGCAGGCTGGATGTGCACCTCAACACTCCGCACCTGTCCTACATCGACGACTATGCCCACCATCCGAAGGAACTTGCGTCAGCGATCTCCTCGATGAGGGGAATATTCCCGGGCAGGAAGATCACAGCCATATTCCAGCCACACCTTTTCACCAGGACGAGGGATTTCGCCGATGATTTCGCCTCCGCCCTCAGCAAGGTGGACAAGCTGATTCTTTTGGACATCTATCCGGCAAGGGAGGAGCCTATCCCGGGTGTCACCTCCGAGCTGATCTTCGACAAGGTGACCGCTCCGGAAAAGGTTCTCCTGAAGAAAGAGGAACTGATGTCATACCTTGAGAATGAGCCGGTTGACGTGCTCGCCACATTCGGGGCGGGCAACATCGACAGGTTCATCGAGCCTATCACCGAACTCCTTGAAAACAGACTGAAGAAATGAAGAAAGGCCTCAGGATAACCCTCATCGCCGCCGCTGTCTGCCTGCTCGCGCTCGTATGTCTCGTGATCCACGGGATGAACGAGAAGAGGACAAGGCAGATCACCTGTGCCGGTGTGAAAGTTGAGTTCACCGATGACTTCAACTTTGTGACACCTCAGGACATTGAAGGTTACCTGAAGAAAGACTACGGGGCATACATCGGCCAAAGACTTGACAGCGTGGACCTTGCGAAAGTGGAGAAGATTCTGGACGGCAAGAGCGCGATCCTCAAGGCCGAGGCCTACACGACCCCTGACGGATTCCTGAACGTGAAGATCCGTCAAAGGGAGCCGGTGGTGAGGTTCCAGAAAGACAACAATGGCTTCTATGCCGATGAAAGAGGCTACCTCTTCCCTCTACAGAGCAACTACACCGCGATGGTTCCGATCATTGACGGTGCGGTGCCGCTGAACGTGGAGAGAGGCTACAAGGGCGAGCCTAAAACCAAGGCCGAGAAGAAATGGCTGGAAGGGATTATAGGGCTGGTGAACTATATGTCCGCCTCACAGACCTGGGCCGAGGACATCAGCCAGATAACCGTAAGGAGCAACGGCGACCTGGTCCTGATCCCCCGTCAGGGAAAGGAGCGGTTCATCTTCGGGCTGCCTGCCGACTACGAAGCCAAATTCGAGAGAATAGGGCGGTACTACTCCACAATCCTGCCGGAAAAGGGCGCAGGATACTATTCAACAGTGAACGTCAAAAACAATGGGCAGATCGTCTGCAGAAAATAAGATCATTGAATATGGAAGAACGATACATAGCATCCGTTGATCTGGGCACCTCGAAACTGGCTGTCTGCGTGGCCAGCATCGAGGATCAGAATGTCCAGATAATATATTACAAGGAGTCTCCGTCCGAGGGAATCCGCAACAGCCGTGTCACCAATCCGGGCATCGCGGACAAGTTTGTGAGAAACGCCATCGCCGAGGCCCAGCAGACCCTGAGGATAAAAATCCAGCAGGTTGTCGTCGGACTTCCTCGTTGGCAAGTACGTCAGGAGACAGCGTCCGCCGCCGCGGAAAGGGAGGACGACTCCCGGTTCATAAGCGAGAGCGAGATCCGCTTCCTTAAGTCTGAGGCGTTGAAGACCTATCCGTTGAAGGATGACAAGAGAGAGCTCATCTACGGGGCAGTGGCCCAGTCCTTTTCGACAGAGGACTGCATAAACGAGCCGGAAAGCGAGATCATCGGGATGAGCGCGGAAAGGATTGAAGGTAAGTTCAAGGTCTTCATCGGAAGCAAAAGACTGTCCACGAACCTTGACGAGCTTTTCGGCAGTATGCAGATCGGCATAGCCCGCAAATTCTTCATTCCGGGAATAACGGCCAAGGCCGTCCTCAGCTCCGAGGAGATGAAAAGCGGCGTGGCGTTGGTTGACATCGGCGCCGGGGTCAGCTCCGTGACCATATTCAAGGACAACCTTATGAGGTATTACGCCGCCATTCCTTTCGGAGGCGACTGCGTCACAAGGGACATCGAGTCCATCTGCGGATTCTCCTTCAAGATGGCGGAGGAAATCAAGAAAGCATACGGTGCCTGTCTGCCTGACAAGCTTTCGACACTCGGCGAGAAAGAGCTCCATATTATGGATGAAGACGGCAGGCTGCTCAGAAAACTGTCCATCAAGGTGCTTTCCGAGATTGTCAACGCAAGGATGGAGGAGATCATCAACGCTCTGCTCTACAAGATCCAGGAAAGCGGACTGTCGTCAGAGGACTACCTCAAGAAAGGCATAGTCGTGACCGGCGGAGGTGCGGAGATGCTGAACTGCGTCAACCTGTTCAAGGAACTCTCCGGATATTCCATCAAGCTCGGTCTGCCGAAGAAATATGTCTCCTGCGACGGCTGTCCGGAGGCCAGCGAGGCTTCCGCTTCCACGGCGATCGGAATGATTCTGGCCGTAAAGGGTGACAAGTCGATCAACTGCATCAACGATGTCACATTCAGGCCGTCTCAAAGGAACAGCGGAAGCGCGTCCGTTCAAGACAGCCCTGATGACGCGACGAGATTTGATGAATATAAACCTGACGGCGACGGTGCGGCTATCGCCACGACCGAGGTGCCGGCCCCGGTAAAACCAGAAGAGCCACATACGGTCAATCCTGTGGGCGGGGGCGAAACGGGCGAGGACACCAATACCGACAAGGTGGAGAACACGGAGTTGCCGGGAACGTCTGGGCTACCTGACGGGGATTCCGGCAAGGATGACTATCGTGACGGACAAGGGACTAATACCCAAGGAACGGAACCGCCTGTCGGGCCGGAGCCGGAACCAAAGCCTAAGGGGACCAAGAATCCGATCGTGAAATTTTTCTGGAGACTGTACGACAACGTCCAGAAAGATGTTAATGACTAACTAATGGAACAACAGATATGGGAGACATCGATATAGAAATCACTCCAGATGACTGGACACCCATCGAATCAATGATCAAGGTCATCGGTGTAGGCGGAGGTGGATGCAACGCCGTGAACTATATGTACCGTGAAAAAGTCCAGGGCTGCAACTTCTACGTCTGCAACACGGACAGGCAAGCCCTTGACAACAGCCCGGTGCAGACGAAGATACACATCGGTACCAACGCCCTGGGAGCCGGCACGAGACCGGAGCAGGGCCGCAAGGCGGCGATAGAGTCCCTCGACGAAATCGAAAGGATAGTCCTCACGGATGACACCAAGATGCTATTCATCACCGCCGGAATGGGAGGTGGAACCGGTACCGGAGCCGCCCCGGTCATCGCCAAGGCAGCCAAGGACAAGGGCATCCTGACCGTCGCCGTGGTCACCATCCCTTTTGACATCGAAGGCATAACTCCTTTGACCAAAGCCATAAAAGGCATACACGAGCTCAAGAACAATGTTGACAGTCTGCTCATCATCAACAATGAGAAGCTGTACGAACTGTTCGGCAGTATGCTTATCCACGAGGCTTTCCCCAAAGCGGACGAAGTGCTGGCGACAGCCGTCAGGGGCATCACTGAGATCATAAGCCGGCACGGCTACATCAACATCGACTTCAAGGACATCGAGACGATGATGAAAGACAGCGGTATGGCTTTGATGGGATGCGGAATCGGGAAAGGGAAGAAAAGGATAGAGGATGCCGTCAACGGAGCGCTTAAATCCCCGCTCCTCAACGACTTCGACCTGACGACCGCAAAGAATCTGCTCATCAACATCACCACAGGCAAGAACAAGGACGGCCTGACAATGGATGACCTGAAGGAGATTGACAGGAAGATCGGGGAATATACCGGCAAGGTGAACAAATTCAAGACCGGAATAGTCTGGGTGGAGGATCCTGAAATCAAGGATGAGATCCAGATCACAGCGATCGCCACCGGATTCGTGGTTGATGATCTGGCCAAGATCGCCACACAGGATCTTGGGAATGTGATAGTCATCGACAAGGATTTCAAGTACGAGAAGCACAGCACTCTCCAGCAGGAGGATGACACCAACCGCGACGAGGGTGTCATCAACATCACTCTGGAGGAAAAGCAGCCTGACAACAGAAAGAAATTTCATTTCGACAAAGACAACAAGCCCGCCCTTGTGGTCCAGGACGGCCAGGACATCAGCGAGCTTCTGAACATCCCCGCGTTCCGCCGCAAGTCCCATAAAGACGAATAGGCACGCCTGAGGGTGAGCGAGCATATTAATTTGGCATAATCAGTCTTATATTATGAAAAAGAGCTTCATTTTGTCCTTTGCGCTGCTGGTCAGCGCGTTCGTGTCAGCCCAGCCGGCGCCGGGCAGTTTCGGGCAGACTTGGAAAGTAGGGCCGGACTGGCTCCGCGACGGAGTGATCTACCAGGTGTACCCGTCCTCCTACAAGGACTCCGACGGGAACGGAATCGGTGACATCCAGGGTGTGATTTCCAAACTGGATTATATCGAGAGCCTTGGTGTCGCGGCCATCTGGTTCAACCCGCTTTTCGTCTCCGGTTGGATTGACGGAGGCTATGACGTGATTGATTTCTATCGTGTTGACCCACGCTTCGGAACCAATAACGATCTCGTCGAGCTCATCCGGAAAGCCCACGACAAAGGAATAAAGGTGATGCTCGACCTTGTGGCCGGACACACTTCCGACAAGCATCCGTGGTTCCTCCAGAGCGCGCAGGACAGCAACCTCCAGTACTCCGACTACTACATCTGGTCCGACCGTCTTCCGGACGCGAAGGCCGAGAAAGACCTTGAGGCGATGTTGAAAAGTCCTGACTATATGCAGAGCACCATCGGCAAATGGATGAAGAGTGAATATCCCCGCGATAAATACTATATGAAGAATTTCTACGCCTGCCAGCCGTCCCTCAACTATGGTTACGCCAACCCGGATCCAAACCATCCGTGGGAGCAGGGCGTGAACGAGCCGGGACCGAAGGCCGTGCGCCAGGAACTCAAGGACATCCTCGCCTTCTGGTACGGCAAGGGTGTGGACGGATTCCGCGTGGATATGGCCAGCAGCCTCGTGAAGAACGACAAGGACAAGAAGGAGATCCTCAATCTCTGGCGAGAGATCCGTGAATGGTCCGACAAGAACTTCCCAGACCACGTCCTTATGGCGGAATGGGGTTCTCCGAAATATTGCCTCGCGGCCGGCTACAACATAGATATGGACCTCAACAACACGAAGGCGCACAACCGCAGGATGTACTTCGACAGAAAGCATCAGGCCGATGGCGGAAGCTACTTCTCTTTGAATGGCGGCCAGCCGTCCGTCAAGGATCTCTACGGCAACGCTTGGCCGGAGGACAAGGTCGACACCAAGACCACGCCGGCGCAGATGCTCAAGGAATATTACGACTACTTCACCGATTGCGTCGAGAGCACACGCACAATGGGCTATTTCGCCAGCATCACCGGCAACCACGACCACCTCAGGATCAACACAGGAGCCCGCAACACTCCCGAGCAGCTCAAGGTGATGATGACGTGGGTTATGACGATGCCGCTTCCTATTTTGTACTACGGTGACGAGATCGGAATGCGCTCTCTTGTGGATATGCCGAACGTGGAAGGAGCGAACCACAACGGCAAGGAGCGTGCCGGAGCCCGCACCCCGATGCAGTGGACAGCGGACGAGACCGCAGGATTCAGCGACTGCGCTCCGGACAAGCTTTACCTTCCTGTCTGCACGGACTGGACTCCGGCATCCTCACTTCCTCAGTACACCGAGTGGAAAAAGGAACTGGCCGCCGGGAAAGTCAAGCCGATCGCCAAAGGAAACCCGACCGTGGAGTCTCAGGAGAATGATCCGGGATCCATCCTGAACTGGACCAGAGCCCTGATCTCGCTCAGGAAAAACAGCGAAGCCCTCTGGGCCGACAGCCGTTTCATCCCGATTTTCAATGAAGAACAGCCTTACCCGATGGTATATCTCCGCAGCAACGGCACGGAGACCTTCCTGATTGTCCTCAACCCGACCTCAGAACGCAAGACCCTCGTCCTTGGCAGCGAGATCGAGCCGTACCTTTCCGCCCTCAAATCCGTGAAAGGCCCCGTCTCCCCTCTCCTGACCACCGGCAAGGCCACCTGCAAACGTACCGCCAAAGGCACCACCCTCAAACTGGACGCCACCTCCGGAATGATCATCAAGTTATAAGGTCCTACCCGAAGATGTCGTGGAGTTCCTTGTTGCTGAGCTTGCCGATCCAGCTTTC
>CAVCRL010000096.1:0-9767 GCA_963604455.1 Lachnospiraceae bacterium
TTTTAAATGACACTAACTATGACAGATCTTAAGAAAATAGTTGAGCTTTTCGCCATCGAGGGCGAGATCAAGGAGATAAAGCCGTTGGGCAACGGGTTGATCAACGACACGTACAAGGTTGTCACTGAGGGCGATGCGCCAGACTACGTGCTTCAGAGGATCAACAACGCCATATTCACGGACGTGGATCTGCTCCAGGGCAACATCGAGGCCGTGACCAGACATATTCGTAAGAGACTGGAAGCGGCGGGAGAGGATGACATCGACCGCAAGGTATTGAGGTTCATTCCGTTGAAGTCCGAGGGAGAGAAGGTTGAAGTGCTGATGAGCGAGAAGCCGAAGACCTATTGCCTGGAAGACGGGAAGTATTGGAGGGTTTCGGTGTTCATCGACAACGCCTACACCTACGAGACTGTCAATCCGGAATATTCCGAATATGCCGGCGAGGCTTTCGGTAACTTCGAGGCGATGCTCGCCGACATCCCGGACACGCTCGGGGAGACGATTCCGGACTTCCACAATATGGAGCTGAGGCTGAGGCAGTTGGTCGAGGCCGTCAGGGAGGACAAGGTCGGCCGTCTGCACGCCGACGACAAGACAGAAGGCCAGGAACTTCACAAGATTCTGGAGGACATCGACAAGTACGGAATCCAGATGTGCAAGGCCGAGCAGCTTCACCGTGAGGGCAAACTGCCTAAACGGATCTGCCACTGCGACACCAAGGTCAACAATATGATGTTCGACAAGGACGGCAAAATCCTGTGTGTCATCGACTTGGACACCGTGATGCCAAGTTATGTGTTCTCTGACTTCGGAGACTTCCTCCGCACGGCCGCCAACCCTGTGGCCGAAGACTCCCCTGAGTTGGAGAAGGTCGATTTCGATATGGAGATATTTAAGGCCTTCACAAGAGGTTACCTGAAAGGCACGAAGCCGTTCCTGACCCCGGTCGAGAGGGAGAACCTGCCGTACGCCGCCTGCCTGTTCCCGTTTATGCAGGCCGTCCGCTTCTTCGCCGACTACATCAACGGCGACACCTACTACAAGATCAAGTACCCGGAGCACAATCTCGTCCGCACCCGCAACCAGCTGAAGCTCTTCCACTCCGCCCTCGGCAAGGTTCCTCAGATGGCGGAATTCATTGAATCAATAAAATAAAGCATAATTATGAAACGCAGGGATTTTCTTAGGACCGCGGGGCTGGCGACTGCCGGAAGCGGACTTATCATCGGAACAGGTGGACTTATTACCGGATGCGCCGGCAAGGAGAGCGGCGGTAATATTCCTAAACCATACAAAGTCGGCGGCTCGGCAAGGATGAAGCTGAGTTTCGAGCCGTATGAGCTCAAGCTGCGGCACACGTTCACCGTGGCGTCATATTCAAGAACCACCACACCGGATGTGCAGGTGAAGATTGAATATGACGGGTTCACCGGCTACGGCGAGGCTTCGATGCCGCCGTACCTCGGACAGACCGTAGAGAGCGTCTGCAACTTCTTGAGTAAGGTCAATTTGGAGCAGTTCAGCGACCCGTTCCAGATCGATGACATCCTGACTTATGTGGATGGGATCAACGAGGGCGACACCGCCGCGAAGGCTGCCGTGGACATCGCGCTGCACGACCTTGTGGGACAGTTGATGGGACAGCCGTGGTACAGGATCTGGGGACTCAACGCGGCGAAGGCTCCGAACACAACCTTCACGATCGGAATCGACACCGCCGATGTTGTGCGCGAGAAGACTAAGGAATGCGCCGAGCAGTTCAATATTCTTAAGGTCAAGGTCGGGCTCGACAACGACAAGGAGATGATCGAGACGATCCGTGAGATCACCGACCTGCCTCTCGCAGTGGACGCCAACCAAGGCTGGAAAGACAAGGAGAAGGCCCTTGAGATGATTCACTGGCTTAAGGATCACGGGGTTGTGATGGTTGAGCAGCCGATGCCGAAGGAGATGCTGGACGAGAACGCCTGGCTGACCGAGCGCAGCCCGCTCCCGACATTCGCCGACGAGGCCATCCAACGCCTCGCTGATGTTCAAAGGGTTAAGGGTGCGTACACCGGAATCAACATCAAGCTGATGAAGTGCACCGGAATGCGCGAGGCCTGGAAGATGCTGAACTACGCCCGCGCCGAAGGGATGAAGGTGATGGTCGGTTGTATGACCGAGACCTCCTGCGCCGTGACCGCCGCCGCCCAGCTCTCCCCTGCCGTTGATTTCGCCGACCTCGACGGCAACCTCCTCATCGCCAACGACCGCTTCGAAGGAATGACCGTCGTCAACGGCAAGATCACCCTCCCGGACCGCCCTGGACTCGGACTCAAACTGCTGTAAACCAGTCAAAATGGAATATTCCGATTTCAACAAATTGATTAAAGCGCTGACCGCCAAGCCGAAAGAGACCGAGTGGCTGGAATTCAAGCATAATTTTCATTCCGCGGAAGAGATTGGCGAAAGAATCTCCGCTTTATCGAATAGTGCCTGCCTGTGCAATATGCCTTTCGGATACATTGTGTTCGGAGTCGATGATGCGAGTCATAATGTATGCGGTACTGACTTGTATGGCAAGCGCAAGATGGTCGGAAATGAAGAACTTGAGTCTTGGCTTTCAACCCGTCTTAATCCAAGGATAGACTTTGAGATAATTGACGATTTCGTCTATGAAGGCAAACACATCTGTCTATTCAAAATACCAGCGACAACCAATCGCCCAGTCAGTTTCCTTCACAAAGAATACGTAAGAATCGGAAGCACCACACGCAATCTTAAGGAATACCCTTCGAAAGAGGCAAAAATCTGGAACAAGGGACAAAAGCCCTTGGAGAAAATCGTGCTCAAGAATGGACTGTCAGGTCAAGAAGTGTTCTCATTTCTAAGTGCGGAGACTTATTTTGATCTGATGCATCTTCCTCTGCCACAAAACACGGAAGGCATTTTAGACAGATTCTTGTCAGAAAATCTAATATCAAAAGATGAATCAGGCTATAGTATAACCGAACTCGGCGCCATTCTGTTCGCTAAACATCTTTCGGATTTCGATGGGTTGAAAAGAAAGATTACGAGAGTCATTGTGTATAAAGGTAAAAACAAAATAGACACAATACGAGAATGTGCTTTTGATAAAGGCTATGCAATAGGATTCGAAGAGATTGTATCTTGGACGAACAGCCAACTTCCAGCCAATGAAGAAATTGGAATAGCCTTGAGGAAAGACGCGCGAATGTACCCTGACATCGCCATAAGAGAACTTACGGCAAATATGCTCATTCATCAGGATTTCTCCGAGCAAGGATTTCCGATGATTGAGATATATTCAGATAGGATTGAGTTTTCCAATCCAGGGCAACCATTAATCAGCGTGGAGCGTTTCATTGATGAATATCAATCCAGAAACGACTCCCTGGCTGACATTATGCGCCGAATGGGAATTTGCGAGGAAAAAGGAAGCGGTATGGACAAGACCATATTCAATATAGAGTTATACCAATTGCCACCTTTACGCTTCCTCGTACAAGAGACAAGAACTTCTGCCATTGTGTTCGCATATAGAAAATTCGCCGATTTGGACAAAAGCGAAAGGGTGAACGCTTGCTACCAACACGCGTGCCTGAAATATGTCTCGAATGAGAAGATGAATAATCGTTCCCTTCGAGCGAGGTTGGGCATTGATGACAAAAATTATCCTATGGCATCCAGAATTATCAAAGATGCCCTGGATGCAAAAGTAATCAAAGAAGAAGACTCTGAAAGTGGAAGACATAATTACATTCCGTACTGGGCATAATAATTCTGTCAGAATGTAACCGGGATGTAACTGGGATGTAATCATAGAACTTTCAAGCAGAACACACATTACACAAATATCAACTTATCAACAACTTACATTTCAACAGTAATGTAACTATTATGTAACTGAGATAGATTTATAAGGGAATAATTGATATGGCAATGAAAAGAAAAGAGATAGTACTGTGGTCGCTGGTGGCGGTCGCGCTGGCAGCGAACATCTGGCTGCCGAGGCAGATGAGGTACAGATATTCGTGGGACAAGGACTTGGCGCAAAGGCTTGCTACAGAGTTCTGCGCCACGCGGGAGGATGTGAAGGAATATATTCAGAAATATGTTCCGGATGTCACTGACGAGCAGATCGACAAGTGGACAGCTTCCGGAGAGCTGGAGGCGATGCAGATCGGGAAGCGCACGATGTACTTCACGGCGGCCGCACGCAACCTGTTCAGGATCAATCCGGAATTAACCGCGATAAAGGATGCGGCCGATTCAAAAGACGAGGACTTGTCAAAGAGCGGGACCTCGCTGAGCGGCCACGAAGCCATTGACGCGGTGACGATTCCCGAGATCAAGCGGCAGGTTCTGGAGAACCTCGCCGATGGCAAGGAAAATCCTTACTTCGCCCTGCCGAAGAGAATGAAAGTGACGTTCACCCTGACCGTCCACGCCAACACCTTGCGCCCGGGACAGACACTCCGCTGCTGGCTGCCGCTTCCTCGTCAGGATGTGGCCCGCCAGACCGACTTCAAATTCATCGAGGCCGGAGCCAATGGTGCGGCGTACCCTGTTGAGCGGCTCACATTCTCAGAGCCTTCGCACCCGCACAGCAGCGTCTATATGGAGGCCAAGACCGTAAAGAACAAACCGACCGTCTTCCACGAGATCTTTGAATATACCTCCAGCGGCGAATGGCACCCGATCGAGCCGTCCAAAGTGCTGGCCTACAATGTCTCGGATCCTGAGTATAAGGAATATACCTCCGAACGGGAGCAGCACGTGATCTTCACGGACAGGCTCAAGGCCGCGGCTGATTCAGTCACCGCCGGCATCGACAACCCTTACCTTCAGGCCAAGGCGATTTACACCTGGATCGACAAGACATTCCCGTGGGCATCGGCCAGAGACTATTCCACAATCGAGAATATTCCTGAATATGTCCTGACGAACCATTACGGCGACTGCGGCCAGGTGACTCTGCTGTTCATCACGATGTGCCGCTACAAAGGGATTCCGGCCAGATGGCAGAGCGGCCTGATGATGCACCCGGGCGCCGGCAACCTCCACGACTGGGGCGAGGTCTATTTCGAGGGCTATGGCTGGGTTCCGGTTGACCAGAGTTTCGGCATCACCTCCTACGGCGGCGATTTCTTCCTCGGCGGCATCGAGCCTTACCGGATGGTGATCAACTCCGATTTCGGCGGCAATCTCGACCCTGAGAAGAAATATCCTCGCAGCGACACCGTTGATTTCCAACGCGGTGAGGTCGAATGGGACAAAGGCAACCTCTACTTCACGCAGTGGGACTACGACTTCAAGATTGAATATCTGGACTAAGGTATAATCTAAGTATAAAAGTGCCAGCCTTGGACGGGCTGGCATTTTTCATATTCAACATCAATCTTTGAAGGTCTGGCTACATACTTGCCACGATTCTCTCCAGCCGCTCGTTGACCTTCGTCTTCAGTTCCGGCGACGCGCTGATGTCCATCTCATCCGAAATGCCAAGATAGAAACTGCACGCGGCTTCCAAGGAGAGGCTGTTGAAGAGAGTCGTCCTAACCCGCCATCCGCCGTTTTCCATTCGTTGGATATTGGCGGCCACTGATGGATACTGTTCGACAAACTGGTTCTTGGCCCTTGTGGTCTTCAGCACGATGTCAAAAGGAATGCTCTCGTTCCCGGAGAATCCGAAGATGTCAAGGTCAAAAGTCTTGTGCGACTTCTCGTACTTCCAGCACTCATCAAGAACCGTGACGGCATCGGCTCGCTTCAGCAGGAACACTTTGTTTTTCCTGTCCTTAGGGTCGAACGCCCAAACGGCGTCACATCGTTTGCTGTCCGTAAAGGCGAACGCCTCGACCTTCCGGTCCTTTTCAGGAGTGTTGCTGCTTGACGAATCATATCCGACAAGGCACACTGTGTGCCCAGAGTTGACAGCCCGCCTGACAGCGTCTATCTTGTCGGCCATCCCGTTCCTCAAAAGATACTTCCTGTTTCTAATCTCGTCCTCAATGGTAGGGTTCATCACCTTGCTCTCGGATCCGGACCTGTAATAGGCGACTCCGTTAAGGTACACCACCCCTTCCTTGGCCGGCTGGACACAAAGGTCCAGGACTTTTCCGCCACAGCATATCGTAGGAGTGACATTCTGGTACGTGTCAGGGAAGCGGTCACGGATCTTCCCCATCACGATGACCCGCATATATTCATCCTCCACATCCCCGGCGGCCTTTATCTCGCCTTTCATTATGAGTTCGTCCACATCCTGCCTGAAGCCGTTCACAAAACGGCGTTTCTCATCAGTCCCGATGTACAGATGGTTTTCCCCTTGTTCCGCGTAACGGTTCATAAACGCGCAGATGGTCTTCATACATTTGAAACTCTGCGAGGTCTCGTTGAAAAGTCCGGTCTCGTTGTCGAAAACCCAAGACATCTTATGCTCAATGTTCTCACCCTCAGGCTTGAACGGGAAGCGATCCTCGTCATCCAGCTCAGGTGCGATCGAGTCGGAAACTCCGAGAACCGTGCAGATCTCCCGATGGAGATCAACCCGAAGCCGCTCCAATGACGGAGTTCCCATCAACCGATTGGCCGCCTGGACCAGTTTGGCCACTGTCGCCATAGAAGTTCCCGGCAACTTTTTGATCGTGTCGTCAATGACAGCAGACTCTTCGGTTTTCCCGTATTGGGCGAGGATGGCTGTCATAACGCCCATTGTCATAATCCTTTCGCCGGAAATATTCCTCTTGTCAAGAGGAGCGACCGAACCGAAGTCCTTTTCCGCGAAAGCGATCAGGCAATCGAGATAGTCAAGACTGGCCACGTAGTAGCCAAAGTCAGCATCGTCACCAAGAATGAAGGACATCATCATACAGGCCTTCAGCATCTCCTGACGGTTCGCGGACCCACTCACGGCATATTCAGACCTCAACGCCTCTATCCTGTGTAGCTCAGTCAAAAGATCGGAAGACACCCTCTTGACCTCAGGCTTTTTAGGCACCGGAGTTATGATCGGCTTGTTCAAATAAAGAAGCGAATGGATGAAACTATCCCTTGCGGCAATCTCGTTGACCCTTTGGTCCTCGGGAGCGTCCTCCGCCACCTCGGCGATCAGAAAATCGTACTTGTCGTCATAGTCCACGACATCAAGACACTTCTGCGTGTAACGCGGATAAGTCTCGTCCTCCGTCGTCCGGACAAGGAAACCTTCCCTCGTGAGCCAAGTGTTCGGAACTTCGCCGCTGTGCTGGAACAACAGCACTCCGATGGTACTGTCGAACATAAAGCCGTCCTCCTGCTCCGCCCAATAGTGATTATAGATGAATTCTATGATGGTGCCGTCAATGCTGAAGCATTTCTGCCTCTCCATATATTCAACATTTATGACATCACCGATCTTCATATTCCTCGCGAAATCAGTTATGTACAGGCCTCTGACATTCGTGGCGCCGCCGGTGATCCTTATAGGCCACCGAACCTTCTCATAGGACGGATCGATACTTTCCGCCAAAATCGTGTCGTAGGTCACACTCTTCACGCGCACGGAAAGGATATCTCCATCGGCATAGGACTTAAGGAACACCTTTTCCTCATCCTCCTTCACATCAGCGCAATCATCCAGAAACCTGTCTTTGTCAAACGCATAGGCCTTCCCTGGCGTTTTCCCCTGCATAACACGCACCTGCCCGCCTTCAATGGACACCACCGGGCGAAGCGTGATTTCCTTCATATTCACAAAAAGACGGCTTGTCGAATATAACGAGACACCTTCCGGATCGACCTTGACCGTTCCGTGGTTCTGGAACCAGCGCACATCAGCCGACTTCTCCATCGTGGAGTTTTCCATCTTCCTGACCAGATCCGGGACATTGAATCCGATGACATCATCCATATTGTACCCGACTCCCGTGATCGCCGAAGCCTTTACACACCTGAGGGCTATGGAGGAAAGCGCTCCGACCTCTTCCGGCGACAGCACGGCAAGGATGAAGCACAGCAGCGACACCAGACGGATAGTCCCTTCCTTATGGAACATACTTGCGTACAGCACCGCTGCCGCCACGATCTTCGCATCCTTCTCAATGCCACCGCGAGGCACTGACCGCACCTCAATCAACGAGCGCGAGACGTACTTCGCCCGGATCTCCTCCGCCCTCTGCATCAGAAGAGATGTCGTGGTACAGAATGACTTGTCCGAACTGATCTCACTCTCCTCCATTTCAAAAGAGTCACGGAGATACTTCAAGACATCGCTGTAGTATTTGTCAATATAGTCCGGTGTCAGCGGGAACCAAGGTAAAGCATTGTCAATCGCCATAGTCAAAGTGTATTATGCATAATGGTAGGACAGAATCCTTAACTCTACAAAATTACATTTTTTCACGTCATACACCAAATGCTTCTTGCGGAAAAATAAGCGCTTCCCCAGCGACAGCGCCATCCCGTGAGCGCCAATTAATTATCAATGAATATCCAAGGACTTTGTCCTTAGTTGAAACCGCCCAAAGGAATTCAGCCATTTCCTTGAATATCAAGACATCGCGCACCACCCTTTGAATATCAGGCAGTGGCAGCCAAGCAATTAGCCGTCAACCAATCAGGCATATTCCTATAGTGGAATCGCACCAAGGGCCAAGAGCCAAACCGCTCATTTACAAAGAGTTTAACGCCACGCACTTTTTTGTTTACCGAACCGGAATTGTGGCATTATAGGGAAAAACAGTAATTATTATGGGAAAGATCAACATTTTAGGTTCAAGATTCCAATCGGGCATATTCAAGTCCACGGGAAAGAAGGTGACAGGAGTGACAGATCGGTACGGCTGGAAATTCATCAGAGCCGCCTGGCTGTTCTTTGGAGTATTCGCGGCAGTCAGTCTGCTTATCGACACCAACGAGGCTTGCCAAAGCTTTCTTGATCAGAATCTCGGAATGCATATTCCTACATCATTGCTTATTATTCCTATCTATTTCATAGAGTTAGGAATGACATTCGCATTTTGGGTAAAACTGTCAAAAAAAGGGGCGAGGTTAATGGTGGTTCTCGGAATACTGACATTAATTCTTAATATTACAGGCAGTTTTGCTTTCAATTACGATTCTGATTTAGCTATGGGAGGTGCCTATAGTGACTCCTTTCTCTATGCTGCTCATACTTTCCATGGTGTCTCCCCTTTTCTAGCATCGTTTGTGCCATTCAGCATAGGTGCCTACATCCAAGGTCGCTTCGGGAACAAGTTATACTCCGGGAAAGCCGTCGCGGTATGCCTCGTTATCATTTTGATCTGTATCGGACTCCGTTTATTGACAAAATTTGGTGATTTGGGAACAATGGGAGCCTACATATCCAGCATTTTCATCCTGCCTATCTTGTCTAGAAGCAGATTGGTCTACAAGATTACTAGACCAATCGCAATCAAATCAGCACTATTCATATTTGTAATAGCAACACTTATATATATAATAGTCTCAGACATCACAGATACTGATACTGCCACAATCTTCTTGAAGGCTCTCGCGTTTATGCTTGCGCCATTCATCGTCATCAATCTCCCGAGAATACTGACAGCGTTGATGAAGTGGACGGCGAGATGGATCAAAGAATACTGATCGCTTGATAAAACCATTCTCACTCTCCACGAATCGTCAGCGGTCCAGGATCTTCCCGGCCTTGGCGGAGTACGGGCTTGGAGAGGCGGCTATTGATTCAAGCAGACGGCGGGCTTTTTTGTGGCGGCCTTGCTTCATCAGAGTGACGG
>CAVCRL010000097.1:0-9676 GCA_963604455.1 Lachnospiraceae bacterium
ACTCGCCGTTCGGAGTGCTGATCTTCTGTGGCGGAAGGAAGTCGCCGGTCACCTGAGCCCTAATGACATTTGGTCCGGAGTACCTGAAAGTCACCGAATTATCCTCATTGATTTGAGGGGATACCACCTGCGCCCCGCTCCAAAGTGCCTGCTGCGCGGTAGCGTCAATGGCTGACAGCATTCCTATTGCAATCAGACAAAACAATAACTGAATATTCCGTTTCATACCTGCTAAAAATTTTCTTTGCCTTCGCAAGATAATGAATATATTCCAAAATATTGCTGATTTATCGACAAGACTGAATGCTCACGGGCGCTGAACGGGTGGCTATGCGCCCGAAAGGACATCGTTTCTGAAAAAAGACTATATTTGTAGGCGGAGAATTAAAAAGTATGACATTCAAAACCACATTCAAGAACCTATGCCGGAAAGCGGCAGGTACTTTCAAGAGATTTCCGGTCTCGGCTTGCTTTATGGGAGCGGCGGCCATTCTGGCAGTCGTGTTGGTCCATTCGGAAGACAAAATCGAAGGGAAAGACTCTTTCTTCCTGATGTTCTGGACGATAACAGCAGGTCTGCTGAATCTGGCGGTCAAACTTGCGCTCACGGATTGGGAAAAGGGTGAGGAGCACCCCGTCAAACCGCTTTGGACACTGGCCATCAATGTTCTATGGCTCGGAATCAGCCTCACGTTCCGTCAGAACTGGCCGTTGGACCCAGGTTGGACCAATGCCGCGACCACCCTTGTGTGGATCATCGTTTCCGGAATATTCATCGCCCCTGTCAGGCAAAAATCAGACAACGACACTGGACTTTGGAACCATATCATCGACTGCTCGGCCGCGACCGTGACCGCATTTGTGGTCGGACTGCTTTTGGCCGGAGGACTGGATCTGCTCGTTCTTGCGTTTAATATGCTCTTCGGGCTTGAGATCGGATGGAAAGCGTTCGCCGATATTTTCTGGGTAAGTATGTTATTCATTGCGCCGATGGTGTTTATGCAGTTGATCCCGGCCAAGGGAAGGTATGACACAGACCGTCCTGGAAAGACGGGTCTCGGCCTTATCAACTACCTGCTGTTTCCTCTTTTGGGAGCGTATGTCCTGACACTCTACGCCTATGCCGTAAAGATCCTTTTTGAATGGAATCTGCCTCGCGGATGGGTCTCAACGCTTGTGACGGTGTCGATGCTCTGTCTGGTGCTGCTGATATTCCTGATCTATCCGGTGCAATTCCGCAAGGAGGACAATAGATGGAGATTCGACCGCAAGGCGCTCAGGCTGTTGCCGGCCATATTCCTTCCTCTTCTTATGCTGATGACTGTGGGGATTGTCAAAAGGATAACCGACTACGGGATCACCGCACCACGTCTCTACCTCGCCCTATTCAATGTCTGGTGTTATGCGGTCTGCATAGGTTTGACGGTCAGCAAGTCCAACAGATTCCGGTGGATTCCGCTGTCATTTCTTGTGCTTGCGGCTCTTTCGTCCGTCGGGCCACAGAATTTCGCCTCGCTGTCCCGAAGGAGCCTCGTCAGCGATGTGAAGAAAGCACTGACCTCCCACTCCCCCGACATCAGTTTCCCTTTGGACTCGGCAAGATATTCAGAGATAATGGAATCAGGAGATTCCGCGACTGTGGTTGGAATAGACCGGAAGATGGAATATCTCTACAACAGTTACCCGGAGAACGTTGTGCGTGAGATTGTTGACACGACCGTCGGATTCCGGAACTTTGGCCTTTGGGCGGAGAAGAGGCAGGCGGACACGGTCGCGGTGAATGATAATGGCTTCCGCTGGATTGAGATCAACGCCCGGGGGGCTTCTATTCCTGAAGGGTTCACACGTTTTGAAAGCATCAACTTCAACGGTTCCGTGCCATTGGCCGACACAATCTTTGTGACGGTCTCAGCTGATTCTGTAACGCTGGCGATTCCGATGAATGAGATTGCCAAGGCTGATAAAGAGAACGGCTGCAAGCCATTGTACTTCTACGGAGACGGCGGCGTGTTCTTTACCAACAACATTTCGATCGACAAAGATGGTGAAAATGCGAGACGCATCCACCTCAACGGAATAATATTCCTGAAATAAAGACACCAATTATATCTGATTTAAGAATATGAGAGACTACATCATTGCCCTGGACCAGGGTACAAGCTCTTCCAGAGCGATTGTTTTCAACAGGAACGGCGAGGCCAAGGCCGTACGCCAGAAGGAGTTCACACAATATTTTCCGAAACCGGGAATGGTCGAGCATAATCCGATGGAGATCTGGGCGACCGAATATGCGATGATGACGGAGGCTGTCACCTCCCTTGGACTTGGCGGGGCGGACATCGCGGCGATCGGAATAACCAACCAGCGCGAGACCACCATTGTCTGGGACGCTGAAACCGGCAAGCCGATCTACAATGCCATCGTCTGGCAGGACAGGAGAACCTCGGATTTCTGTGATTCCCTCAAGGCGGCCGGAATGACGGAACTGATCCGCAAGAAGACCGGGCTGATCATCGACGCCTACTTCTCGGGGACAAAAATCCGCTGGATTCTGGATAATGTGCCAGGCGCCAGGGAGCGTGCCGAGCAAGGGAAACTGCGCTTCGGAACCGTGGACAGCTGGCTCGTGTGGAATCTGACAGGCGGCCACGAGCACATCACCGATGTCAGCAACGCGTCACGCACAATGCTGTTCAACATCAACACCCTTCAGTGGGATGAGGAACTTTTTGACATTCTTGACATTCCGATGTCGATGATGCCAGAGGTGAAGTCTTCCTCCGAGGTTTACGGCCAGACAAACCTGCTTGGCGGAGAAGTGCCTGTGGCCGGCATCGCAGGTGATCAGCAGGCCGCCCTGTTCGGCCAGATGTGCACCGAACCGGGCTCTGTGAAAAACACTTACGGAACGGGATGCTTCCTTTTGATGAACACAGGAGAGAAGCCGATAATGTCGCACAACAATCTTCTGGCCACCATAGCCTGGAAGATAGGAAACAAGGTCAACTATGCTTTGGAGGGATCGATTTTCGTGGCCGGATCCGTGGTTCAGTGGCTCCGGGACGGCCTCGGGATAATCAAGAGTTCCTCAGAAATCGAGGCCTTGGCCGCATCAGTGCCCGATAACGGCGGTGTTTTTATGGTTCCTGCGCTCACAGGGCTGGGAGCCCCGTACTGGGACCAGTACGCCAAAGGCAGCATCCTCGGCATCTCACGTGGAACAACGGCGGCACATATCGCCAGGGCTGCCCTCGAAGGCATAGCCTTCCAGACAATGGACATCGTCGCGGCTATGGAGAAGGATTCCGGAATACGTCTTGGCGAGCTCAAGGTTGACGGAGGGGCCTCAAGAAACAATCTTATGATGCAGTTCCAGTCCGATATTCTTGGAGCGAAAGTCATCAGGCCTAAGGTCACCGAGACCACAGCCCTTGGAGCCGCCTATCTCGCCGGGCTTGCCGTTGGCTTCTGGGAAAGCGTTGACGAAGTAAAAAAACAATGGCAGTCAGACCGTGTCTTCACTCCAGCGATGGATGAGACATCCGTCAAAGCCGCCAAGGCCGGCTGGGCCGACGCCATCAGCAGAACATTGACCAAGAAATAATTAGCTTCACGAATATGAATCCATTTCTCGCCGAATTTCTCGGCACTCTTGTCCTCATCCTTCTGGGTGACGGTGTGTGCGCCTGCACAAGTCTTGAAAAGTCAAAAGGAAAAGGAGCAGGCTGGACGGTGGTCACAATGGCCTGGGGCTTAGCCGTGATGTGCGGTGTGTTCATCGCGGGGCCATATTCAGGAGCCCACCTCAACCCAGCCGTCTCGATCGGTCTCGCAGCCGCCGGCACTTTCTCCTGGGCCTTGGTTCCCGGCTACATACTCGCCCAGATGCTTGGCGGCTTCTTCGGTGCCAGCCTCGTGTGGGCCTTTTACAAGGATCACTATGACGCTACCGAGGATCCGGACACGAAACTCGGGACGTTCTGCACAATGCCGGCCATCTCCAACCCTGGCAGGAATTTCTTCTGTGAGTTCGTAGGAACCTGGCTTCTGGTGCTCTGCATCCTGATGTTCTCCGCCCCAGGCAACTCGGCTGACATCGGTCTCGGCACAGTCGGAGCCTTTCCTGTCACGATGCTGATTATGGCCATCGGAATGTCACTCGGAGGAGCCACTGGCTACGCTATCAACCCTGCCAGAGACCTTGCCCCTCGAATCGCACACGCCCTGCTCCCGTTCAAGAGTCCGAAGCGTGACAGCGGCTGGCCCTACAGCTGGATCCCGGTCCTCGGCCCGATTGCCGGCGCCGCCTTCGCAGCACTCACATTCGCACTGATTTTTTAAGGGTTGCCAAAAAACAAAGCGGACCGCTTGAGACTGATTCAAGCGGCCCGCCTTGTTTTATAACCTTCCAAGAAGCAGATCCGGAAGAATGACCATAATCTCACGGCGGACAGGCTCCACACAGCCTTCGACCTGCTCATCATAACGCCAAAACACTTGGAACCTGACCTTGGCCTCAACCGGTGAATATCCTTTGGAGCCCATTTTGACAAGCTTTTCCCGGAACGAGGCCGAGAATTTCAGAACCTTCCTGCGGCAACCGTCAAGATCGGCGGACAGGTAGTCACCATCAAGCTCAAGCCTGGTTCCGGAATGAAGACTCAGCAACAGGTTTTGGTTGCCTTTGAACATATCCAGCACGACATCCCGATGCGAAAGTTGCATAAGAACCTCTTCCGGAGCACCATAAGCTGAATCATCTCTAACCATCACGGAACGGGACACTTCATCTGTGAATATATCAGCGTTGTCAAAATGCACCGAGAGGTTGTTCTTCGCCCGGGTCATTCCTACATAGACCATCCGGCGCTCCTTGTCGGTCACATTATATAGTCCCTTAAGCGAGATGTACACATTGTCATATTCACAGCCCTTGGCTTTGTGGATGGTTGAGACCACTATCTCCGAGTCCTTGGACCTCGTGAAATCCTCAATCTGAGACTCCAACAGAAAGTTCTCAAAATCAGTGATGTACTTACGGGTTGGATATTCATCATTAAAAGCGGCAAGGCAGTTTTCAAGCAAATCAAGGCATCCGCTGTCACTGAAACGGTGCCGCACGACATCCGCCGCTTCAGCCCACATCGCATCATCAAGGCAGGCGGAGTCATATTTCCGGACAGCGTCAAGAAAGCTTCTGAACTCGGCAAGGTCGGACAATTGGAATCCTTCTCGGGATTGAATCAACCGGGCCTTCCGTCCGGACTTGTTAAGCAAAGCCGATATCACCAAGGCATCGTCATTCGTGGCGGTAAGAACGCAGACGTTGCCGGAAGCCTTGTCAGAAACAATCTCATTAACAATGGCTTGTTCATAGTCGGGAGTGGAATGACGAACCAAACGGATATTCCCCGGCTCACTTCTCTTACCTATGATCGGATCGGACTTCAAGCGGCCTGATATTCCTTTCACGTAGGAGTTCGCCAGAGAAATGACCGTCTGGGAGCTTCTGAAATTTTCCAGCATATTATAGACGGGCGCTCCATATTCAGTGATAAGGGATTTCATATTCCCGGAGTCAGAGCCACGGAACTCGTAGATGTTCTGGTCATCGTCACCGACCGCTATGACCCTCATATCCTCATTGCAACGGATAAGTTCCTTGACCAATGCAAACTCCTGTTCTCCAAGATCCTGAGCCTCGTCAATGACAAGGATTGATTTGGTTATCCGGCTCCTTTCAACCCTGCCTGAACGAATCTCCACGACAGCATCGGCGACAATATGCTCGGAACCCTCGACCGTTCCCTTCCTGCCAAGAATGTCAAATGAATATGAATGGAAAGTCTTGATCTCGACATATTCGGCGGCATTGCCGATAAGAGCCTTGAGCCGCTTTTTGAACTCGGTCGCCGCGGCCCTTGAGAATGTCAGCATCAGAAGCTGCTCGGACTTGACATCCTCCAGAAGGATCAACGAGGCCAGTTTGCGCACGAGGACATAGGTCTTGCCGCTTCCCGGCCCGGCCGGAACCACGATGAACCTTGATTCACTGTCATTGATTATGTCCGACTGAGTCCCGGTCAGACTTCCGAACAGTTCTTCGTACTTTTTCTCGCTGATGTTCCTGTCGATCCTTTTCGCCTCCTTCGAATCGAAATATTTCTTTATGAAAGCCTTGAAATCCAGCACAAAGTAGTCGTGGACATATTCCATCGCCCGATTTTTGTCGGACACCATCATATTCGCATACTTTCCTATGATGTGGATCTGCTGGATCCGCTGCTTGTAGAATTCGTCAAGATTGTGGTAGTCGTCCTTTTTGTAGCGGCATTTGCTGTCTTTGAGCCGTTCGATCTGCAACTTGTTGTACAAGACCATAAAGCCGCCTTCAAGGTTCAGGATTCCAGTCTTTGCAAGGAACAGGAGCGCCTCTTCGGCCATTCCGACATCAACCTTTTCCGGGAAAAGAGCGCTGTCGTTGTAGTCACCGACAAGTCCGGCCAACGAGAACCCGACCTTGACCTCGCCGTCCTCCTCTTTATTATTATCCTTGAAACGATAGACGATGAACGAAGCGATGGAGTTCCTGACAGCAATCTGCTTTTCCAAATCCGAGGCCGACACCTTAGGCGTGATCTGAATATAATCGTCCGTGACCGGGCGCTTTTCGATGTAGTGCCTTATCGTCCAGAAAAACAGGATTGTACGGATGTCCTTCACGGAGGATCTTGCGATGCCGGAAGCGATCGCTTTCTCGTTTATCTCCTTCAGACTGAATTTCGTGCACTCGCCGATGACGGTCTCGACGAGGAATTTCTCCAGCTGGATGTAATATTTGAATTTCCTGAGCTGGCCAAGCCGGAGGTAGGCCGTCATATCGTCGTCCTTGGCAAGGATTCCGGCCACACGCATTCTCTCCACGATGCTGATCACCTTGCGGGTCTCGATACCGAGCATATCCGAAAGATAGTCAACACGGGACTCCGCCTCGGCAGTCCCCGCACGTGAACGGCTGCGCTCCGAGATCAATGACTTTATGATTCTTCTCGCGTCCAGTTTGTCATCCTCAGTGAAATCCGGGCATCGTTCTATCCGCTCCGAAGCCTCGTCCATATTCCTCGGGACAATGCTTGTCGCGAATATCCTCGGGCTGTTCATCCCGCGCCTCAGATAACCGGCGGTCTCCAGGGCGGCGATTGCGCTTTTCACCTTGGTCTCCACATCCCGGATTTCCTCCCAACCGGCCTTGCGGGCTATTTCCAAAGCGGAGATGTGAATGCAGCCGTGCTTTGCCGTAAGTTTCTTGACAGCACTCCAGACTTGGTTTATCTCACTCAGAGTGAGCTTGGTCTGATTCAGGAGGATGAAGTGTTTGTTAAGGTCATCGTCATTATAAAGGACATAGCACTCCGCCTGCGAATTGACATCACGCCCCGCCCTTCCCGCTTCCTGAATATAATTCTCCAGCGAATCCGAAATCTCGTAGTGGACAACCAGACCGACATCATTCTTGTCCACACCCATCCCGAACGCGGATGTCGCCACGATTATCCTGACCTTACCGCTCATAAAATCATCCTGTGCCTTGACCTTTGTGTTGACCTCCATCTGACCGTGAAAGGCCTTTGCGTCGAACTCGTCCTTGCAGAGCCTTTCAGCGATTTTCTCCGCGGCTTTGGTCCTGGTCACATAAACGATGGCCGGACATTTTGTACCGTCGAGCAAGTTCCTCAAAGTCTGATATTTATCCTCATCGGAAGCCCTAAACAGGACCGTATAGCGAAGATTGGTTCGGGCGACATCTGTCGTGAAACGCTTCAAGGTTATCCCAAGCCGGTCCCGGAAATAGTCACAGATGTCACTGATCACCTTCGGTTTTGCTGTCGCCGTGAAGCAGGAGACCGGAATCGGAGTGTCAAGACCTTTGCTCTCCTGAAGATGCTTGATGAACTCCCCTATGAACATATATTCAATCCGGAAGTCCTGTCCCCAGGCGGAGAAGCAATGCGCCTCGTCAATCACGATTCGGACCACGGTTCTGGACATCAGAACCTTCTCGATGGTCTTGGAGCGAAGTTGCTCCGGGGCGATGTAAAGCAGCGAGGCCTCGCCGGACTCGACCCTCTCCAAAGCGTTGCGGCGTTCAATCGGAGACAGCAAGCCATTGATATAGACGGCTTCCGAGATTCCTTTCTTCTCCAGATTCTCCACCTGGTCCTTCATCAGGGATTGGAGCGGAGAAATCACGACAGTCAGCCCTCTGACGGTCTCCCCTGCCATCAAGGCCGGCAACTGGAATGTCAGCGACTTTCCACCTCCGGTCGGGAATATGGCAAGCAACGATTCTCCAGCGATAGCCGATTTGGCGGCGTTCTCCTGCAGCGGCTCACCTCCGAAAGTCCGGAAACGGTCGTAGCCGAACCACTTTTTCAATGAATATTCCGCATTCAGTTTTTGCGAGCAATACGCGCAACGGGCATCGCCACAGTTCACGGCCCTTAAACCTCTTATCACATTCTCCACACCCGGATAATTACGTAGGATCCAGGCCGGAGTTATGGAATTCCTGTCATCAGTGCTTATCAAGGCCGCTGCGTAAGCGCACTCCACCTTGTGCTCCTTGACAAAAGACTCGACATTGGAATGTTCGCAAATCTTGCCTTTCAATATATCCTTCAGCTGTTCCGCAGTAGATTTCCGGAAGAAAAACGGCCGCCTTGAAGGAACATATTCAGTGCTTTTGAAAAATCCCGTGAAGTGGCTGTCCTCGCTCAGCAGATCATAGTACAGCTGTTGGAAATTCTTGTTCAAGGCATTGAACGCTCTAACCTCATCCTCATAGAGAGATTGCGCCTTCAAGCTGTCATTCAACGGGTTGTTCAGTTCTTCCGAAAGGATTTTGTCGTCCTTGAGAAGTTTGTGGTAAGGCTTCTGCGGGAAAAGCAGCGGCGAGAGATAAAGGGTGTCGATGAGGACATATTCCTTCTTAAGGAATGGTTTCAGGTACTTGATGTCGTGCTCGATGATATTATGCCCGCAAAGACAGTCGCAGTCAGAGATAAAGTCCACAAACTCCGGAATCCTCGCGGAATGAAACCCCTTCCCGGCTTTCACTCCCCCGATGTCCAGAATCTTTCCCCGACCGTCAACTTCCAGATCAATGAAGGCTGTTTTCATCATAATGAATATACAAGTCCTATAGAAGCACTATTCTTCTGTTTCATCCAGCAATTTGTCGAGCTGCTCCTGCAATTCCTCCCGCTTAGGCAAATAAAGCTGATAGCGTGCCACAAACAACTGATTTGTAATACCCTCCAGAGCATATTCCATCAAAAGTTCATCCTTCCTTGCACCCAATACAATGCCAACGGGAGGATTATCATCAGGCTGGCATACCTCTGTCTTGAAATAATTCAGATAAAGATTCATTTGCCCGATGTCTCCGTGCTTTATCTCGGCCCGCTTGAGATCTATCAACACATAGCATTTCAGAATGCAATGATAAAATACCAAATCGACTTTAAATTGACGGCTCCCGATCTGCAAAGAATATTGCCTGCCTACAAATGCAAAGCCTCTTCCCATTTCCAAAAGGAACTGCTCCATATGATTCTTCAGAGCCTTTTCCAGATCGTTTTCCTTATAGCGTTTCTGCTTTGGAAGACCCGCAAAT
>CAVCRL010000098.1:0-9564 GCA_963604455.1 Lachnospiraceae bacterium
AGACAGGGTTCGGCCACAGACAGAAACCATCGTGATGCTTTCCGGTGATGATTATGCCCTTGAATCCGGCTGCCTTGGCGATCTCGGTCCATTGACCGCAGTCGAGGTCGGTCGGGTTGAATACATCCTCCGCCTCGGTGCCGAGTCCCCATTCTCTTCCTGTGAAAGTGTTCGGTCCGAAGTGAGCGAACATATTCATTTCCATCTTTTGCCACTCAAGTTGCTGGGCTGTCGGAGTCGGGCCGAAAGGCTCAGGGGGAGTGGAGGTCCCTTTTTCGCAGGAGGCCATAGAGGCGATTGCTGTGAAGGTCGCTGTGAATAGTGCTAATCGGTTCATAATCAAGTGTTTTGTGGTTTATAGAAAAATAAGTGATGATGTGTGTTCCGGATGGAATATCCTGACGGCCGCATCGCGGATCGCCTCGGATGTGACGGCCTCTATGGCCTCGCGGTTCTGCCTGTCAGTGAATATGTTCCCGTACGAAATCAGGCTTTTCCCCATCGAAAGGCATTGCGACTCCCCGTTGTCAGAGCTGATGGCCAATTGCCCGAGAATCTGCTTTTTGGCGGCCTTGAGTCTGGATGGAGAAAGTTCCTCGTCCTGCATTTTACGGATCACTTTCCAGACCGCGTCAAGGCATTTTTCCAGATTGCCCCGCTCGCAGCCAAGGCTTATGGTCATAATCCCGGATTCCGTGTACTGCGAGTAAGAGGATTCCACTCCGTAAACCCATCCGTTCCTCTCTCTCAACAGACTGTTCAGCAGGGAGTTGGATGCAGGGCCTCCGATGATGTTGCTGAGCAGGATCGCCGCGAAACGTTCCTCGGAATCGTAGAGCGAGGGGGCGAAGTTCCCGAGCACGGCATTGACCTCGTGATTCCGCTTCTCGACAATTCTGTTGAATGGTTGCGGAAGTCTGATTGGATGGACCGCGCGCTCATAGACTGTTGCCTTGGATCCGTCAAAGAACTTACCGACCAGTTTCCGGACATTCTCCTCCAGTTTCTTCTCGTCGATGTCGGCGACTATCGTCAGGGCCATATTCTCAGGAATGAAGCGTTCCTCTGTGAATCTCTTTAGCTCCTTGCCTGTGATTTTCCTGACGCTCGCCGGTGTGCCGAGAATTGAGCGTCCGAGTGGATGGCCTGTGAACAGGTTTTCCTCGAACTGGTCATAGACATCATCTGCTGGGGAGTCCTTGTAGGATTTGATCTCGTCGATCACCACGCCCTTCTCGACCGAGATCTCCTCTTCCGGGAATGTCGGGCAGGTGGCCAGCTCCAGAAGCAGCGAGGCGGCCTTGCCGAGGTCTTCCTTCAGCACGGTCGAATGGATGACGATCTCCTCTTTGGTGGTGAACGCGTTGAGCTCGCCGCCAAACTTGTCAAGGTAACTGCTGATGACCCTTGCGCTCTTGTGCTCTGTGCCTTTGAATATCGTGTGTTCGGTGAAATGGGCGATCCCGCTGTGGAAATCCCCCTCGTCACGTGTCCCGCATTTGATGGTCAGGGAGCAATAGCCTACGGCGTTTCCGCTTCTCCTGACAGCATATTTAAGACCCTGTTCAGTCGTTCCTATGATCATAAGCCGGAGGCCGTGTTATTTCCTTAGAAGTTTGATCGCCTTGAGGTCGCTTGACAGGAATCCTTTGCCCATCTTGGCCGTGATCTTGTGCTTTTTGAAATAGTACAGCTCGTGGTTGTCCGCCCCGATGAGCATCTTGTAGCAGATGGAACCGTTGACAGGCTCGGACGGAGCCACGACATAACTTACCACCGCGTTGAAAGTCCCTTCGTTGAATATCTCGTCAACCTCGTCCTCATCGTCTTTGATGAGAATATCCTCGTCCAGCGAACGCTTCGTCTGTTCGTCAACCTGCGGGGCCAGATCCTCGGACCAGAAGAATATTCTTTTGATCTTCAGCTTCTTGGTGTCTTTCGCCCCGATGTTTGAATATGCTTTCATCTCCGTTTCGGTAAGTCCGGAGGTGTGGTCCTGGATGATTTTGAGGAAGGCCGGCAGGAGCACGAACTCGCGTCCGGACGGATCTTCGGTCGAGCGCAGAGGGAATGTCACGACCTCGAACATATCACTGATGGATTTGTCCGCGCCCTCACCGCCCTTGACAAGGGTCAGCATATCGATCCCCGGCTCTGATTCCCTGCGGAACTGCCCCTTGACAACCAGCAGGAAATAGTAGCTGGCGTTTGTCTTGAGGCTTTCGAACTCCTCGTTGGAGCAGAACTCGTAAGGAGAGATGGTCCAGGTGGACGCGACGCTTTCCTTCAAGGCTTCGTCAAGAAACTCGTCTCCGGTCAGCACGACCTTAGTCGTCTTGGTTGTGAAATCCTTGAGCTTCTCCCTCCTTGTGGTGATCTGCGCCTGTCCGAATATGTCGGTGGAAAGCAGCAGGCCGGCGATTGTCCAGGCCAATATCGTTAGTGTACGTCTCATATCTGTTTGTTTTTTAGTTTTTAAGCAAAGTGCAAGTCCCGTAATGCAAAGGCTTGCGCCGTTCCGGCGGACAAAAAGTTCCATACTTCGTGCCGCGCGACACAAATGTACGAAATATTGCGTAAATTTGCCTTACAAAACTTGGTGCGGACAACCACTCCCTAAGATTTGAACGTTGTTATGTCTGAGTACATCGTATCAGCAAGAAAATATCGTCCTGACTCGTTCGAGTCCCTTATCGGCCAGGACAACATAGCCCAGACCCTGAAGAACTCCATCATCAGGGGGAAACTGGCGCACGCCTACCTGTTCTGCGGGCCGCGCGGAGTGGGGAAGACAACCACGGCCAGGATATTCGCAAAGGCCATCAACTGCTCCAATCCTTCGCCGGATATGGAGCCTTGCGGCGAGTGCGAGTCCTGCCGGTCCTTCCAGGAAGGGCGGTCCTATTGTATTCACGAATTGGACGCCGCGTCCAACAACGGTGTGGATGACATCAAGAACCTGATGGACCAGGTGCAGATTCCGCCGCAGGTGGGAAAGTACAGCGTTTACATCATAGACGAGGTGCATATGCTCTCCACGGCGGCGTTCAACGCCTTCCTCAAGACGCTGGAGGAGCCGCCGGCACACGCCATATTCATTCTTGCGACGACTGAGAAGCATAAGATTCTGCCGACGATTCTTTCCCGTTGCCAGACTTACGACTTCAACAGGATCTCTGTGCCGGACATCGTCAGCAACCTTAGGATGATAGCGGGTAAGGAGGGTGTGAATATTGACGACGAGTCCTTGCACGTGATAGCGCAGAAGGCCGACGGGGCTATGCGTGACGCGCTTACGATTTTCGACCAGACGGTGGCGTTCTGCGGGACAGATGTGAAGTACGAGGAGGTCCTGAAGAACCTCAACGTGCTTGACTATGACTACAGTTTTAATCTTGTGGACGCTTTTCTGGCGGGGGATTACGGCACGGCGTTGCTCAAGTTCGACGAGATCCTTTCCAAAGGGTTCAACGCGCTTCATTTCTGTGCGGCGCTGAGCTCGCACTTCAGGGATCTGATGGTGACGAAGAACGGTGGGCTTGACGCTTTGCTGGAATTGCCGGACTCGTTGAAGGCCAGGTACGTGGAGCAGGCTTCCCGTTGCTCGCTGAAGTTCCTTTATGACGCGTTGGCTGTCACCACTGCCTGTGAGGCGGGGTACAAGCAGGCGGTCAATCCGAGGCTTCACATAGAGTTCGCCTTGATGAAGCTTAGTTTCCTGATGAAGGCTCCGGATGCGTCCAGACCAGTTTCCGCGCCAGTGGCACAACCTGCCCCTAAGCAGGTCACTGAGCCTGTCGTTCGGCAAAGCGCGCCAACAACAGTGCCGGTTGCTGAACCTGTTGAAACCGCTTCAAGTGTTGCGAAGACGGCTGCTGAGCCTACTATTCGACAGAGTCCAGAGCCTGCCACCACGGCTGCTAAGCCAGCCGCCACGGTCACTGAGCCTGTCGAAGTGACTGCCGCTCCCGTTAGGCCTGCCGCGGCCTCGACAGGGTCTATTCCCGAAAAGAGTGATTCGGAGCCTGCCGAAGGTAGTGTGAGGCCGGTCGAGAGTGCCGGTTCCCCGGCTGCCGCTGCGGAGGAACCGGCTGTTGTGGCCGAGAGTCCTGCTCCCCGCGCGAGAAGAAAACCGGCGAAGACGGGCGCGGCGCTGTCCCTGAACTCGATAATGAAAGAGGAGGAGACCAAGAAAGTCGAGAAAAAGGCGGTAGTGATTGAGGATGCGATTCCGGATGACGAGACGCTTCTGAACGCTTGGAAGACCGTTCCGGCCGAATATGCCTCAAGCCCGCGTCTGGCCAACACTCTCCAGAATGCTGATGTCAGTGTCGAGATGAAGGATGGTTACAAGCTGTTGACGTTCAATGTCAGCAATGACGCTCAGGAGAAATGGATACGGGCGAACCGGCTTATGGATCTGGAAGGAAATTTGCAGAAAAAGGTCGGCTCCTCCAAACTTCGTCTTGATGTCGGGGTTGTGCCTATGGAGGACAAGGGCGTGCAGCCTTACACCGATCAGGAGAAGGCCACGGCCCTGATGGGACAGAATGGTGAGGTCCAGAATCTGATCAAGGATTTCGGCCTTGAGACAAAATAGTGGTTGACAATTAGATTTGAGATAAGATGAAACTTCATTGCGAGAACCTCGTCAAGAAATATGGCATCAGAACCGTCGTGAAAGGCGTTTCGATGGAGATTAACCAGGGAGAGATCGTTGGCTTCCTCGGTCCTAACGGAGCCGGGAAGACCACCAGCTTCTATATGATCACCGGGCAGATAGTCCCGAACGGAGGACGTGTGTTCCTTGATGATGAGGACATTACGGAACTCCCTATGTACAAAAGGGCTCAGAAAGGAGTCGGCTATCTGCCGCAGGAGGCTTCCGTGTTCCGCAAGATGTCCGTGGAGGACAACATTATGTCCGTGATGGAGATGTCGGATATGTCCAAGGCGGAGAGACAGGAGAGACTTGAGGACCTGATCAACGAGTTCAACCTCTCGAAGGTGCGCAAGAGCCTTGGAATCCAGCTTTCCGGAGGCGAGAGACGACGCTGTGAGATCGCACGCGCGCTTGCCATCGACCCGAAATTCATCCTGTTGGACGAGCCGTTCGCCGGAGTCGATCCGATCGCCGTGGAGGACATCCAGTTCATCATCGCGAAGCTAAAGTACAAGGACATAGGGGTCATCATCACCGACCATAACGTGGGCGAGACCCTTGCGATCACCGACCGCGCCTACCTTCTCTACGAAGGCACAATCCTCCAGCAGGGCACACCGGAATCCCTCGCCGCCGACGAGGATGTGCGCACCAAGTACCTCGGTTCCGGCTTTGTCTTGAAGAAATCCGTCTCCGTCGAGCGAGCCAAAGCCGAACACGCCGCCCTTGAGGCCGCACGTGCGGCAAAGGCCGCCGCTGACCAAAGTATCAGTGGAGCTTAATCTCTTGTAAATTAGGAATATGCACGATAGGCTTCAGTTGTTATATTCCTAAGATGTGCCGACAATTACTTGATTAGAAATAATTTACCCGCCACTGTCTGATAATGAGAGGGTGGCGGGTAAATATTTTTAAATCAAGAAGTTAAAGCCTATCCTGTAGTTGATTCCAACTATAGAGGATGCTCTATCCCTTTGGTAATATGGAAGTTACTGACCACGGATGATTATTGGATTGTCCACTCGGCTCCGTCTTTTGTGTCCTTTACGGTGATGCCGAGGGCCTTGAGGTGGTCACGGATGGCATCGCTGGCAGCCCAGTCCTTCGCCGCCTTGGCCTTGGCGCGATCCTCAAGGACCATGTCCATCAGTCCGGAGACGATTTCCTGCCCCTTGCCGGATTCCGCCGCGGCCTCGTCCTTCAGACCGAGAACCCCGAACACGATGTCATCGAAAAGTTGAAGCAGAGTCTCTATGTCGCCCTTGCTGAGTTTCAATTCACCCGCCTTGGCCGAATTGATCAGCCTGACCGCATCAAAGATGTGCGACAGCGCTATCGGCGTGTTAAGGTCATCGCAAAGCGCCTCATAGACAGCATTGAATATTCCCTTGACCTCCTCGGAAGTCGCCGGGCAGGTGTCAGGAGCCGTGGCTGTGATGAACTCGCCGTACTGCATCGCATCCACAGGATCACCCTCCGTGCCTTTGGCCGTATCAGAGATCCCTGCCGCCGAAGCCAACGCACGCAGATCCTTCGCTGCCTGCATCACCCTCTTCAGACCCTTCTCGGCCGCCTGCAGAGCCTCGTTGCTGAAATCCAGCGTGCTGCGGTAGTGCGCCTGAAGGATGAAGAAGCGGACCGTCATCGGTGAATATGCCTGTGTGAGTTTGTCATGCTGCCCGCTGAACAGTTGAGGCAAGGAAATGAAGTTGCCCAGAGACTTGCCCATCTTCTTGCCGTTGATGGTGATCATATTGTTGTGTACCCAGTAGTGCACGCCTTGTGTGTGGCGGCTGGCCACATTCTGGGCGATCTCGCATTCGTGGTGAGGGAACATCAGGTCCATTCCGCCTCCGTGGATGTCGAACTCGTTGCCGAGATATTTCTCGCCCATCACGGAGCACTCCAGATGCCATCCAGGGAAGCCTTCGCTCCACGGGCTTGGCCAGTGCATAATGTGCTCGGGCTCAGCCTTTTTCCAAAGGGCGAAGTCGTACGGAGCTTTCTTGTCGCTCTGGCCGTCCAGCTCGCGTGTGCCCTCCAAAGTGTCGTCCAAAGTGCGTCCGGAAAGGATTCCGTAGTGATGATCCTTGTTGTATTTCTCGACATCGAAATAGACTGATCCGTTGGAGATGTAGGCGTAGCCCGCGTCCAGAATCTTCTTCACGGTCTCGATCTGCTCGATGATGTGGCCGGATGCCCTCGGCTCGATGGAAGGCGGAGCCACGTTCAGCTGACGCATCGCCTCGTGGTAACGGAACGTGTAGGTCTGCACAACCTCCATCGGCTCAAGCTGTTCCAGCCTGGCCTTCTTGGAGATCTTGTCCTCGCCCTCGTCAGCGTCGTGCTCAAGGTGCCCGACGTCAGTGATGTTGCGCACGTAGCGAACCTTGTAGCCCAGATGCTTGAGCAGTTTGAAGAGCACGTCGTATGTCACTCCCGGACGGGCGTGTCCCAGATGAGCCTCCCCATATACCGTCGGCCCGCAGACGTACATCCCCACGTGTCCCGGTTGTATAGGTGTGAAAAGCTCTTTCTTGTGTGTAAGAGTATTTGTCAGAAATAAAGGTCTCATATTCAGGAATATTAATTATTTTGCGAATCTTCCGTACAGGTTGTAGGCTACGCCTATGTTTATGCTCCAAGCGTTGCAAGGAGACGTGAAAGCGGTTCTTGCCGCGTAGAGTTTAAAGCGGATGTCTGATTCACCATAGTCGTTGCCGAAGAATGAATAGACATTCCTGCTGTAGTATCTGCGGATCTTCCAGTCCCATTGTAAACCTCCCGAGACTCTGAATCCCGACAGGTTCTCACCGTTGACACCCTCGTCCAGATAGTTTTGGCCTCTGCTGATCATTCCGGATCCGATGCCTACAAAAGGGATCAGATTGAAGTGGTCTTTGTCAAGCACATTGTAGCCTACGGTCAGGTTTATGTTGTATCCGCTTGTCTTTTCTCCGGATTTCCAGACGTGGCCCCCCTCTGGATAAGGAACGTCTTTTTTCAGTTTGCCCGGGCCTGCCGTCAGGTCAAGACCGAACCTCACCTTTGAGACAGACACCTCAAGTCCAAGGAGCATTCCGTTGAGCGATGCGAGATAGCCGGCCATCCCGCCTGTGAAAAATTCGCCGCCGTAGCCAATCTGGTATCCGAAGCCGAGCCTTCTCAATCTTATCTCCGGAACTGAATCTTTAGGGGCATATTCCTCCAACGCTTTAGCAACATTGGCTTTGTATCTGTTGACCACGGTGGTGTCCTTGCCATTCTGCGACACGGCCTTGAACTCTTTCAATGAATTGTCGCACAGGTTCATATAATATTCCAGCAGTGTGTCATAGCCGCCGTTCGAGGAGGAGTCTATCTCGCATTGGAACTTCCTGCGGGTGAGCTCCACCATATTGAAGCAGACTTGCTGAAATTCGATGGTCTGTTCGGAGTCATAGCCTGATTTGATCCACGAGTTCACCTTGTCCATATAGGTCTCGGTGCTGATCTTGCGATAGACGAGGTTGCCGTATCTCTTTTTCTCCGGATAGCCTTTGATTCCATAGTACAGCCACGCCGCCTCATTCTCATCGGCTCCCAGGATGTCCCTGACCCTGAAATCCCTCATAGTCAGAGGCCCCTCGTCCCACTTGCGGATGCTGGACTGGTAATCCTGCGCGCTCAAAGCCAGCGCGGAAACTACCAGAACGCAGATGGTTGCAAGAATATGTCGGCTAATGTTACGCATCTTTTCTCTGTAAGGTTCGACAGAACCTCAAATGTACTAAATTTCAGAATATTTCCGAAACGTTGATGGCTGTTTTTACTTGAATATTCAGTCAGCCTTTTTGCCGGTCAGTCTCTCGAACACTGTCTTATAGGCATCCCCGACGTGTCCGTTGTCCCTGCGGAAACGGTCCTTGTCCAGTCTCTCGCCGGTGGCGATGTCCCAGAAGCGTGCGCTGTCCGGAGTGATGTCATCGCTCATCACGAGCCGTCCGTCCGACAGGTGCCCAAACTCGATCTTGAAGTCCACCAGCGTGATGCCGATCTCCTTGAACACCGGCGTCAGGATGCCGTTGACCTGCTTCGTCAATGAATATATCCGCTCAAGCTCCTCTTTGTCAACAAGGCCGAGGGCCACGGCGTGGTAGTCGTTTATGATAGGGTCGCAGAGGATGTCCGACTTGTAGCAGAGGTCATAGACAGGTTCCTTTGGCACGATGCCTTCCTCCAGTCCCAGTCTCTGGGCCATCGATCCTGCGATCACATTCCGTACGATCACCTCCATCGGAATCACCTCGGACTTCCAGCAAAGCTGCTCAGTGTCAGAGATCTGCTCGATGAAATGCGTCGGCACTCCTCCTTTCTGCAACAGTCTGGAGATCTCGCACGACACCCCGTTGCAGTAGATCCCCTTGTCCTTGATCACCGCCTTCTTGATCTTGTTGTAAGCCGTGATCTCGTCCGTGAAATGAATGATCACCTTCTGAGGATCATCCGTCTCAAAGATCTTGATGGACACCCCATCGTGTATTATATTCCTCTTTTCCATTGTCTATGGTTCAATTCGTTATTGTTTTGCCGCGTTAGCGGAATATCGCTCCGGCGGCCCGACGCTTCGCGCCCTATCCGGGTAAAGGGCCGCCAAAGCGACATTCCGCTAACGCTCATTGCGCATTTTATAGTTATTTCCAGCAACCGCTCATCGTGCACTCATTGTCACTTCGACAGGCCTAGTGATCGGAGGTTGTCCCTGCCGTGGCATTTTGGCCTCCGTCGCATTCCACATCATCTCCTTCATACAAATCCATAGCCAAGTCGTTCTATTTCGGTAATATGCTCTGCCGTGGCGGTCAAACACCACCGCTGCGACCATTCACCCGGACAGGGCGCGAAGCGTAGGGAGCGGTGGT
>CAVCRL010000099.1:0-9153 GCA_963604455.1 Lachnospiraceae bacterium
ATGTGCTGCCTGTGGGGACGGGGATTCCGGAGCATTCGAGGTACGGGATTGATTTTATCGAGGCGGTACGGTGGATCAAGGGGAATCTGCCGGGGTGTCGGACTTCGGGGGGTATCTCTAATCTTTCGTTCTCGTTCAGGGGGAACAATGAGGTGCGGGAGGCTATGCATTCGGTGTTTCTTTATTATGCTATCTCTGCGGGGCTGGATATGGGGATTGTGAATCCGGGGATGCTGCGGGTTTATGATGAGATTGAGGCGGGGTTGCTTAAGTGTGTGGAGGATGTGATTCTGGATTCGGATGCTGAGGCTACTGAGAGGTTGATTGAGAAGGCTTCGCGGATTTTAGAAGAGAAGAATTCTGGTGAGGCCAGCGCGCGCCCCGACAGGGTGGACGCTGCCTACGCTGCGCGCCCTATCCGGGTGAATGGCAGCACCACCCTATCGGGGCGCGCGCTGACGGCTGCAGATTCAAGTGATATTTCTTCGGTCGCTGAGCCTGTCGAAGCGACGGTGGAGGAGAGGTTGGTTCGGGCGTTGGTCAAGGGGGATTCGTCGGGGCTGGAGAGGGACATCAATGAGTGTCTTTCAAAGTACGATAAGCCGGTGGAGATTATTGACGGGCCGCTGATGAGCGGGATGGCTCGGGTCGGGGAACTGTTCGGGTCGGGAAAGATGTTTCTGCCTCAGGTGGTGAAGTCGGCGAAGACTATGAAGAATGCGGTGGCTCTGCTGCAACCTTACATCGAGGAAGGGGGCGGAGAGTCGGAGGTGAAAAAGCCTCGGATCGTGTTCGCTACCGTCAAGGGGGACGTGCACGACATCGGGAAGAACATCACGGAGATCGTGCTGAGCTGCAATGGGTTCGAGATCGTGGATCTTGGAGTTATGGTGCCTAAGGAGACGATTCTGGATAAGGCGGCGGAGACTTCAGCGGATCTCATCGGGGTCAGCGGGCTGATCACGCCTTCACTCTACCAGATGGAGGAGATATGCAAGGAGATGACGGCCAGGGGGATGGACACTCCCCTGCTTGTGGGCGGGGCTGCGGCTTCGGCGCTCCACACGGCAGTCAAGCTGGCTCCGCTTTATGGGCACGTGTTCTATGCGCAAGACGCATCCGCAAGCGCGGTGCTTGCCAACCAGCTTATAACGGACAGAGAGGGCACGGAGGCTGCCGAGCATCAGAAACAGGAGCGTCTACGGGAACTTTACGCACAGTCTTCGCGGCAGAAAAAGGCTGGTCAGTCGGCCGTAGAAGCGTTTCCTGCAGCCAGTTTCATAAAGGGAGAACCGTTCTTGAACATCGCAGGACGGAGGCTCAGCATTAATGAAGTGGAGCCGTTCTTTGATTGGAATATGTTCGCGGCGATCTGGGGTATAAAGAGCGGAACCGGACACGAGGAACTGAGGAAGCTCCATTCCGACGCACTTAAAGAAATTGATAGATTAAAGGACGGAAACGCTTGCCGGATAACCATTTCAGCAAGGTTTGACGGATGTCACAGCGAAGGGGACGACATTGTCTCGAAGGATTTCCGGCTGCCGATGTTCCGACAGGAAGGCGGGCGGTCGCTGGCCGATTTCGTTCCTCCTAAGGAATATGGATTTGAGTCGCCGATGGGGATGTTCGCAATCTCGGTGCACACGGAATCGCATCCGTCAAGCTGTGACTGCCCGGCTTGCAGCACGGAATACGGACCTATGCTGGCCAGGGCTGTGCGGCTGACTCTCGCGGAGGCGGCGTCCGAATGGCTGAGCGGGCATATTCATAAAGAATTGCCAGCAGAGTTCAGCGGGGCGAAAATCATCAAGCCGGCGGCGGGATATTCAAGTTGCCCGGACCACACGCTGAAGCGGGATATTCTTAGGTTGCTGCCTGAGGCAGAGAGACTTGGCATAATGCTGTTGGATAGTTGCGCTATGATTCCGGACGCCAGCATCTGCGGACTCATATTCATTCATCCGGAGGTCACTTATCCTGAAATCCGCCGCGTCAGCCAGAAGTCGATTGATGAATATGCCCGCAGGCGTGGTATGTCTGATTCAGAGAAGGCACGCTTCCTGGGGCATCTGCTTTAGTACGCCATATTCCACATTGCATCCTGGGCGGCGCTGCTCTTGGAGGCATCCATCTTGCCGAAGTTCCAGGTGAAGGAGAGGATTATCCTGCGGCCGAGCACATTGGTGTAGGAGTTCTGGACATAGTCATCCTGCACGTTACGCCTCAGCGATTTCGCACTGTCAAGCAAATCCTGCGCGGTAAGGGTGATGTTGAAAGACTTTATGTTCTTTCCGACACTCAGGCTCCAGCGTACATAATCATCATCATACCCGGAACCATAACCTCTCTGGATCACATAAGAGAAATCTGACTGAAATTCAAACTCGTGAACTGATGTGTAGGACGGACGTATGCCCAAAAACGTTTCCCAAACATTTGTATTCGCCTTTGAATCAAGTGAGTATCGTGATCTTGAGTTATTTACCACCGGACTGATCGACAAAGAGAAGCGTTCCAGATTCAAAGTCAACGCCATACCCAGATCAGTCCTGACACTTCGGGTCAAACTTTCCTGGAATCCGCTCTGGCCGGAATAGAAGCGGTCTCCGGAAGCGTCTCCCCAGAAATCGCCCATAAAGTCGGTGTAGTCAAAAGAGTCCAGGTTTATCCCGTCAAGTGTGCCTTTGCTCTGGTAACTTACAGATCTGTTTACATAGACACCTCCATTGACGGAGAATTGCAGTTTGCCGTCCTTTGACAATGGGGTAAAGAAATTGAAGTCAGCACTGTAACTGTAGGAAGGTTTCTTCGTGTTCACAGGAACCGAATATCTGATGCTGTTCTTATCGAACCAAATGGCGGACACCTGCGAATTGGATGAATAATCTCCGAACAGCCATCCATTGAATCGGGCTTTTCCCCAAGAGCCCCTGTAGGAGGTGGTCAAAGACTCCTTTGTGACCGGCTTAAGGTAAATGTTACCGGCCGTGATCCTTGTCGGATTGACAATGTTGAATGTCGGCACGATGCTGGCGGAAGAAGGCTTGGTTGTCCTGTTGTACAAGCTGAAGTACACATTGTTGTTCTTGTTGGAATATCTCACATTCACAAAAGGAGAAAACGTTGTCTGCCACTCGCCCACTCCAGTCTTGGTGTCAAGGCCGAAAGAACGGGCGTAGTTCTCGTTCTTGTAGAGCCTTGCCTGGCCTCCGAACTGAATGTTGGTCTTTCCCTTGTTGTACTGTGCCAAAAGCTGCCCATCATTGGAGAAATAATAGTTGTCCGACACCGATGAATAATAGTTATTCACAGAGCCATCGACATTGTTGGTCGCGTCACTGGTTGACTTCCTTACACTATAGCGTGAGCTCAATGTGGCGGACAGAGCCCAGTTCTTGCCGAACGGCTCGACGTATTTGAGCGATCCTTTGATGTCACTGTAACTGCCGTCCTTGTCGTAAGTCAGATCACGGATGTCCTCATTGCCTGAAGAGGCGAACGTTGTTTTTGAATATTCGGTTGATTTTCCGTCGTTCACGCTCAAAGTGTAGTCAATATCAAGGGTCAAAGCCCGTCTGTCCTTGCCAAGTTTCTTGATCCCGACGTTCAGATCACCTCCGGTGGAGATTCCACTCTTTTTCGAGAATGAGTTTGACTCCGAACGGTTTCTCTCCACCCCTTCCATAAGCGACTGAGTGTTACCGATGGAGGAGATGTCATAATCATACCAGGAAAAGTATGGTTCAAAGTAAAGCGTTGTCTTCTTCCGGTTCTTCTTTTTGAACTCGGCGCGCACACTGAACTTGTCCAGATTGCCGTTCTCCACCTCGTCGGAAGTGTCGAAAAGGTCGCCGTCCTCCTTGAACGATGTCCGGTCAGTCCTCGAACGCTTGTCCACGTTCTCCGACGAATAGACAACGGAAGCGTCTGTGGTAAAGCCTTTTATCGCATCGGAATTCAAGTTGGTCCCCACCTGCCATCTCTTGTGCATTCCATTGAACGGCAATGACGGTGTCTCGCTTTCGTTGCCATCGTACATCATCATCATTCCGGAGCCCGGAGCCATAAAATTGTACCCGCTTGCGATGGTGGTCAACTGGTTTTTCTCGCCATAGGCCGAGACCATAGCCGAGCCGCTCAGCAGCATATCCTTTTTCTCCTTGAATCCATTGTCATCCTTGCCCGAGGCCGTCGTACCTCCAGCAAGTTTCGCATTGCCGAACCATCCGCTCTTATATTCCTCCTTCAGCTCGACATCCATCACTTTCTCCTTGTCGCCCTTGATGCCGGTGAACTCAGCTGATTCGGATTCCTTGTCGATGACCTTGACCTTGTCAACTATCTTGGCAGGCAGGTTGTCGAGAGTGGCCTTGTTGTCGCCAAGGAAGAACGTCCTTCCTCCTACCGTGATCTTGCTTACCTCCTTGCCGTTGACCTTGACAGTTCCGTCCTCGCCTACCTCCACGCCTGGCATCTTCTTAAGCAGATCAGCAAGGTTGTCATTGGACATAACCCTGAAAGAAGACGCGTTATAGATAAGGGTATCGCCCTTCATCTCCATCGGGGTGCCGACCGCGGAGACTGACGCCGCCTTCAGCACCTTGTCGTCCGGCTGCATAAGGATCGTCTTGGCATCGTAGTTGCCGCGGACATAGATCCTCTTATAGACAGGCTTGTAGCCAAGATATTCAATGCAAAGCAGATGCTCTCCTTTCGCCACTTTCTTCAACTCAGCCTTGCCGAGCGTGTCTGTCAGGGCAAAACTGGTGATGACCGTGTCCTTAGGATGCCTCAGATACGCCGAAGCGAACGCGATCGGCTCCCGCGTCAGCGAGTCAAGAACCTGCGCCTTCACCGTGAATGAAGTGCGTCCGAACATATCTTCTGAGATGGCTATCTGAGCGTCAAGTCTGAATCCAAATGAAACCGCGGCCATTAACAACAGTGTGGCAAGAATCTTCTTCATAAAAGTGGCATTATATGAATATAACGTAAACTGGTCAGATTTGTAACATAAGTTCCGAATCCCGTAGCCACAAATGTAGGTAAAAACATTCGTTATTCCTAAATATTTTAGGATATTTTATAAGAAAAGCCCTATAGCTATATATTCCGGAATAATTGGCAATATCGACTTTAATTCCTACATTTGCCGACTACATATTTATAACGCTATTTAGAAATTTATGTTCAAGATTCTTGAAAGAGTGATGCTGACTCCGAACATCTGCAAGATGGTGGTGTCGGCTCCAAGGATTGCCGAGGCGGCAAAGCCGGGGCAGTTCCTGATCGTCCGCTCCGATGAAAAGGGCGAACGGATACCGCTTACCATCAGTGACTACAACAGGGAGGCCGGCACCGTGACTATCGTCACCCAGCTCATCGGAGCCTCCTCCGCAGCCATCATCTCGAAGGCAGAGGGAGAGTTCTTCAGTGATGTTGTAGGACCTCTTGGCAATCCTTCCGCATTCGTTGACAAGACGGACGAGGAACTGAAAGGCCAAAGGTACATATTCATCGCCGGTGGTGTCGGAACGGCTCCTGTCTATCCGCAGGCCAAATGGCTGCATGAGAGAGGAATCGCTGTTGATGTCATCATCGGGGCGAAGACCAAGGACCTGCTGATCTACAAGGAAGAACTGGCTTCAGCATGCGACAATCTCTACCTCTGCACCGACGACGGTTCGGAAGGCTTCCACGGAATGGTCACCGGACTGCTTGAGAAGCTGGTCGGCGAGGGCAAGGAATATACCCAAGCCGTGTCCATCGGCCCTATGATAATGATGAAGTTCTGCACGCTCACCTGCAAGAAGCTCGGCATCCCTGAGGATGTGAGTCTGAATATGCTGATGGTCGATGGCACCGGGATGTGCGGAGCCTGCCGTGTGACGGTGGCGGGTAAGGTGAAATTCGCCTGCGTGGACGGACCGGAATTCAACGGCTATGACGTTGATTTCGACGAGGCCATGAGACGTCTCGGACAGTACAAGGCCGAGGAGGCCGAGGTTAAATCTAAAATGGGAATATAATGGCACAGAGAATACCAAGAGTACCGGTCCGTGAGCAGGATCCTAAGGTACGCGCGCATAATTTCGAAGAGGTTTGCTACGGCTACAACCTTGAGGAGGCCACGACGGAGGCTTCAAGATGTCTTCACTGCAAGAATCCACGCTGCGTCCAGGCTTGTCCTGTCAGCGTGAAGATTCCGGATTTCATCGCCAAGGTAGCCGTTGGTGACATTGACGGGGCCGCCGCCATCATCGCCGAGGATTCCTCTCTGCCGGCTGTCTGCGGACGTGTCTGCCCGCAGGAGAGCCAGTGCGAGGGCAGCTGCATCCTTGGGGTCAAGGGTGAGCCTGTGGCCATCGGAAAACTGGAAAGGTTTGTGGCGGACCACACGGCGGAGACAAAAGCGGCCACTAAGCCTGCCGAAGTGACCGGCGGGACAAAGGTCGCAATAATCGGTTCAGGCCCCGCCGGCCTCGCCTGCGCCTCCGACCTTGCCAAGAAAGGCTACGATGTCACCATCTTCGAGGCCCTTCACAAGGCCGGAGGTGTCCTTGAATATGGTATCCCAGAGTTCAGGCTTCCAAAAGACACTGTCCTCAAACGCGAGATCGATTCAGTGAAAGCCCTCGGAGTAAAGATAGAAACCGATGTGATTGTCGGAAGGACCGTCACGATCGACCAGCTGATGGACAAAGAAGGCTTCAAGGCCGTGTTCGTCGGCACAGGAGCCGGTCTGCCGAAGTTTATGGGCATCCCGGGCGAGAATCTTAACGGTGTGTTCTCCGCCAACGAGTTCCTGACGAGAAACAACCTGATGAAGGCTTTCCGTGAGGACTACCTGACCCCGATCCACGCTGGCAAGAAGTGCTGCGTTGTCGGTGGAGGTAACGTGGCGATGGATGCCGCGAGGACAGCCCTGAGGCTTGGAGCTGACACGACGATCGTATATCGCCGTACAGAGAACGAGCTTCCAGCCAGAAAGGAGGAGGTTCATCACGCCAAGGAAGAGGGCATTGACTTCCAGATGCTTACCAACCCGGTTGAGATTCTCGGTGACGATAAGGGTTGGGTAAGGGCGATCAAGTGCATCAAGATGGAGCTCGGTGAGCCTGACGCAAGCGGCCGCCGCTCCCCTGTCCCGATTCCTGGATCCGAGTTCGAGATCCCGACCGAGACCGTGATTATGGCTCTTGGCACGGCTCCGAATCCGTTGATCGTCAACACGACAAAGGGACTTCAGGCCACGCGTCGTGGCGGTCTTGAGGCTGATGCCGAGGGGCGCACAACCAGAGAGGGCATATTCGCCGGCGGAGACGCCGTCACCGGTGCCGCTACCGTGATCCTTGCGATGGGGGCTGGTCGTAAGGCCGCCGCGGCGATTGATGAATATCTCAGTTCCAAGTAACTGAGATATACCAACTGCAATAATCCCCTTTGGGTGATCCTCCCCGCTAAAGCGGGTTCCCTCCCTCTTCGGGAGCCAAAGTCACCCAAAGGGGATTATTGCAGTTAAACTTACATATTCATTAATTTGGTTGAACTCCATCACGCGAATTGTCTGCTTGGCCTTATTCATCAGTCATCAGTCGCCATATATTCAGTTACCATATATGATATTATGTTGTCAATATATTGGCTGCGGGAGGCTTTGGCTCCCAAAGAGGGAGGGGACCCGCTTGCGGGGAGGACCTCCCGCGGCCAATATAATGACAGCCATATTCATTCATTTCACATATTCATAAATAATTGCTAAATTCGCACCCAGATTGTCTGAAAGACTTTATGTTAAGGAAATTGTCCATAGTGCCGATCTTTCTGGCGATGATGATGGTGACGCTGGCGACAGTGCTGCCGCATCATCACCATCAGACAATGATCTGCATTGTGGAGGAGGTCTGCGGGATGGACGGGTGCTGCGATGACGAGCACACGCACCATTCGGACACCAATCACAACCAAGACGAAAGCCACTGCGTGGCCCACAAGCAGTACTGCCCTTCGGAAAGGCTGCACATTGACAATCAAGACTTTGGCATTGATGCCGGCGACATATTCCCGATCCTTGCCATTCTCTCCAACCTACTGACCATCACCTCCGAAAGCACCGCTTATGAATATGCTTCCAGGGATCTCATACCATCTATCGCACCGCCATTGGTCTCTTCAATGGCTCCCAACGCCCCGCCTGTCGCCTCATAACATTCAACCAGCCTCTTAGCTCCGAACGCAAAGATTCGGCCAACGAGGGCGTTGAGCGCAAAGCGTTGAATGTTAGCAAATTGCAATATCCTACCCATCTAAAACAGAGGGCAGGATTTACGAATATACTGATTATCAACACTGTACGTAAAACGGCCTTCCACGCTGGGATAAGCGTCAATCGGAGGCAAAAATGCAAATTAACAGGCCGGAACACGTACAATGAATATGTAGAGAAAGGCGAACCAGCCTATTCAATAATTTTAGGATATTTATAACTCAAATATTCACTTAAGAACATATATTCACTTAAAATGAAGAAAACGATAATAACGTTGATGGCATTCTGCGCTATTTTGGCAGGATGCGGTAACCATTCAAATAATGGGGAGCACAATCACGGTCACGAGGCTGAGGCTCACGAGGAGCACGACCACGACCACGACCACGGACATAACCATAGTGGCGAGGCCTGCAAGGGGCATAACCACGAACACAGCCACGGTGAGGCTGACGTGCACGAGGACGGTCACGGTCACGATGGCGAGATCGAGGTGAGCCTTGAGCGCCAGAAGACATTCGGGATCACGACCGACACTGTGGCCGTCGGTGATTTCAACGAGGTGATCCACACAAGCGGACAGATTCTTTCCGCGATGGGAGACGAGATGACCGTCGTGGCAAAAAGCTCCGGAGTCGTCAGCTTCGGGAAACTGGCAGAGGGCTCTGCCGTAGGAAAAGGCTCGCAGATCGCGACAATCTCCTCCAAGGATCTCGGTGGCGGAGACCAGCTGGCAAAGGTAAAAGCCACATACGAAGCGGCAAAGAAGGAATATGAACGAGACCTTCAACTGAGCAAGGACAACATTGTCAGCGAAAGCCATTTAGATCAAAGCAAGCTGGCATACGAACAGGCCAAGGCAGAGTACGAGGCACTGGCTT
>CAVCRL010000100.1:0-9079 GCA_963604455.1 Lachnospiraceae bacterium
ACAAATATATTTCACAAAACAAGGTGGCCCTTCGACACTTCGGCAAGCTCAGCGCACCGCCGGGTCAGGGACCGCCTTGATTTTCAGCTAACGGTAAGCCAAAATCCCCGGGCGCTTCGACTGGCTCAGCGTCCGGGGATTTAGTTGGTCGCTGAGCCTGCCGAAGCGATGAGGGGGCTCAGGGAACCGTCGGGATATTCAAAGAAAGGTTATTTGATGACACCGAGTTCCTTGCCGACTTTGATGAAGGCGGCGATGGCTTTGTCGAGGTGCTCGCGCTTGTGGGCGGCTGAGAGCTGGACGCGGATGCGGGCCTGGCCCTTCGGGACAACCGGATAGTAGAAGCCGGTCACGAATATTCCTTCCTCGGCCATCTTGGCGGCGAACTTCTGGGAAAGAGGAGCGTCGTAGAGCATCACGGCGCAGATGGCGCTCTGGGTCGGCTTGATGTCGAAGCCGGCGGCCAACATCTTGTCACGGAAGTAGTTGACATTCTCCTGCTGGCGGTCGTGAAGCTCGTTGCTTTCCTTGAGCATCTTGAACATCTCGATGCCGGCGGCCACGATCATCGGCGGCAGGGAGTTGGAGAAGAGGTACGGACGTGAGCGCTGGCGGAGCATATCGATGATCTCCTTGCGGCCTGTGGTGAATCCGCCGACGGTGCCACCGAAGGCCTTTCCAAGAGTACCTGTGAATATGTCGATGCGGCCATAGCAGTTATATTGCTCGGCGACTCCGTGGCCGGTTTTGCCGACAACGCCGGCGGAATGGCTCTCATCAACCATCACGAGGGCATCATATTTCTCGGCCAGCTCGCAGATCTTGTCCATAGGAGCGACGTTGCCATCCATTGAGAAGACTCCGTCGGTGCAGATGATGCGGAACCTCTGGGCCTGCGCCTCCTGAAGGCAACGCTCAAGGTCAGCCATATCTGCGTTGGCGTAACGGTAACGGACAGCCTTGCAGAGACGTACTCCGTCAATGATCGATGCGTGGTTCAGGGAATCGGAGATGATAGCGTCATCAGCCGTGAGCAGCGGCTCGAACACTCCACCGTTGGCATCGAAGCAGGATGCGTAGAGGATGGTGTCCTCAGTGTGGAAGAAGTCGGAGATGGCCGCCTCAAGTTCCTTGTGAAGATCCTGCGTGCCGCAGATGAAACGGACAGAGGACATTCCGAATCCCCTCTCGTCCATAGCCTTCTTGGCAGCCTCGATGAGCCTTGGGGAATCAGCCAAACCTAAATAGTTGTTGGCGCAGAAGTTAAGAGCCTTGCTGCCGTCCTGGAGAGTGATCTCGGCGGACTGGGCGGAGGCGATGTTTCTCTCGTTCTTGTAGAGTCCGGCTTCCTTGATGGAGGCAAGCTCTGCCTGTAGATGTTCCTGGAATTTTCCGTACATATTCATTAAAATTTTAAAACGTTTCGATTTCGCGGTGACAAATATATTAAATTTTGGCAAAAACGTTAATATTTTGTCATTATTAAGGGCTCTTGTCAGAAAATAATGTAAATTTGTAGTCGCTAATTTAGCAATAAACAAGCGATCTGCAATGAAAAATGTACTAGTGATAGGTTCGACCGGACAAATCGGGTCGGAACTGACAATGAAGATCAGGAGAATGTATCCTGAAGGTAATGTTGTGGCCGGTTACATCAAAGGCGCCGAGCCTAAAGGCGTTCTGCTCGAAAGCGGTCCCGCCGAGGAAGCTGATGTCTGCAACGGCGAGCAGCTTCTTGGAATCGTGAAGAAGTACAACATCGACACGATCTACAATCTCGCCGCCCTGCTCTCCGCTGTCGCGGAAAGGAAGCCTCAGCTGGCCTGGCACATCCAGATCGATGGATTGATGAATATCCTTGAGATAGCCCGTGAGAACAACGTGGCCGTGTTCACCCCGTCATCAATCGGTTCCTTCGGGCCTGAGACTCCGCACCAGAACACCCCACAGGACACCCTTCAGAGGCCTCGCTCTATGTATGGAGTGACGAAGGTGGCGACCGAATTGCTCAGCGACTACTATCACACGAAATACGGGGTTGACACCCGCTCGGTAAGGTTCCCAGGACTTATCTCCAATGTCACCCTTCCGGGAGGCGGCACGACTGACTACGCGGTTGAGATCTACTATGCGGCAGTGAAAGGCGAGGAGTTTGTCTGCCCTATCGCAGCCGGAACATATATGGATATGATGTATATGCCGGACGCGCTGAAGGCCGCCGTGGACATTATGAACGCGGATCCGTCCAAGCTCAAGCATCGAAACTCATTCAACATCGCTTCAATGAGTTTTGATCCGGAAATCATCTACCATAAGATTCAGGAGCATATTCCTGGATTCAAGATGCGCTATGAGGTGGATCCGGTTCGTCAGGCGATCGCTGACTCTTGGCCGGACAAGATGGATGATTCCTGCGCCCGTGAGGAATGGGGATGGGCTCCGTCCTACGACCTTGAGACGATGACGGTGGATATGATCGACGCTCTTAAGAAGAAACTTCTCTAATAGAGGATCCCGCACATAAAGGATAATGAAAAGGACTGGCCATCGGGTCAGTCCTTATTGTTTTTGTCGCCACTTGATTTCCGGGCAGCCTTGGCATCCTTCCTGGCCTTCTGCTTTTCGTAGCGAGCCTTGTAACGCTCTATCATCCTCTCCTCCTTAGCCCTTCGCTTCTCCATCGCTTTCAAGGTCTTCAGAGTCTTGGCTCGCTTCTTAGCCAAGGCCTTTTCCTCCTTGGCCTTCGCCTTGGCCGCATCCTTGGCATCCAGCTCAGCCCAACGGGCCTCCTTCGCGGCGGCCTTTTCCTGACGGGCCTTCTCCCTTTCAGCTTTCAGTCTTTCCTTCTCGGCTTTCTTTATGGCATCAGGATCCGGGGCAGTTGGTTCAACGGCAATGCTGTCAGACTTTACACTAAGGCTGTCCTTGACAGCAAGACTGTCAGTTAAAGCCAAAGTGCTGTCCCGCTGAAGCAGGCTGTCCCGCCGCTCAAGAGAGACTTTCTGAATATTCCCAAGCGCAAGACTGTCCTTTGTGGCAAGGCTGTCACCCAGGGCAAGGCTGTCCGCAGCCGCAGCCGTCCTCAAGCTGTCAGCGATACGAGCCTCCTCGGCCTTACGCTCAGCCTCAAGACGTTTGCGCTCAGCGTTGCGCACACGCTTCAGGGAATCCTGCCGAGCCAGCATCTTATAGACACTGCTCATATAGCCAGGGAAATAGATGTCGGTCTGCTTGAATTTCGTCCTCGGCACAGACTCGTATCTTTGCCTTTCGGACTCACGTGGCTTGTAGGAAGTTATGTCCTCCGGACCTTTCGGACGCTTGTCCGGCTCCCAATCGAAACCTTTGAGAATCTTCTCATCCTTCTTCATCTGAACCACAGGATAGGCGTCACTCTTAACGGCGTCGAAATAGTTCAAGTCCTGAATATTCCCTTCTTTCAGCGTAGCAGTCAACATCTTGGATTCGAATTTGTTGACAGTCGCGAGGGTTCCATCCTCTTCTATGAAGAACACACCGGAAGCACCTCCCATAGCGTCAAACCGCTTCAATGTACCGGTACTGTCGAAATACGCCATCATCTCAGCGCCGCGGATCTGATCATACGAGACGGAATCCTCCTGCACGATGATGAACGCGTTGGACATCAGGCTGGCTCTCTCTATCGACTGGTTCTTGACTATCACAGTGATGCTGTCAGCGGTATACTGACGACGGATCTCGTTCCAGACAATCGGGGTCTGGTACAGACGTACCAAAGAATCCAAATCATTGTATGCCAACGAATCACAGGTCACCTGCATATCATTTCTGAAGACCTTGACATTCTTGATCCCGTAAATGAAATTTATCTTGGTGGAATCCTTTGGAGCAAGCGCCAGAGAATCAGCGACGGCAAGTGAGTCTCCAACAGCGAGCGAATCAGAAACCGCAAGCGAATCCGTCGAGACGGTCAAGGAATCAGATTTGGTTTCCAAACTGTCCCCGGCGGCCTTAAGCGAATCAGCCGGGACTTTACGGGACAGGGAGTCCGGAGCCTGTGGCCTGGACCAAAGCGGCAGCTCGGGTGCGAGGTCATCATCAAACGGAGCCGGCAGGATCGGTTTCTTACGTCCTCCACTCCGGGATGTGGTTGGATTGCCTCCGGTTGCTTTCCCTGTAGTGACCTCAGTGGCCGCCTCTGCGGAAGCCGCACCCTTGCCTCGTCCACGGTCAACCGCCCCGGCTGCGTTAGGATCCTCCTCGGCCATCTTCTTGCGGGCTTCCTCAGCGGCCGCGCGGGCGGCCTCTGCGGCCTTGCGGCGATACTCTGTGACAGGATCGACGTTCAATTCCTTCAGTCTGGCCGCCGCGGCCTCAACCTCGGTGGAGTCAACCTCGAATCTCATAAAGGAGCGGAGAACCAATGTATCGGCCCCGATGTAGGCCGTGTCTCTCTTTTCACCCTGCTCACTGATGGCTATCACGGCAGGTTCACGGGCCAGCTTCACGCAGGACAGCGAATCGACGTACTGCACATAGCCGGCCAACGCTGCGACATTCCTCGTTGTGTCAAGCAGTTCCACGTGGCCGAACATCTCGATGTTGTTCGGGATGCGGTAGAACACCAAGGTGTCAGCCCAAGCCTCCTGATCGGTGGTCAGCAGATGGACATCCTTCGTGAAAGTGAACCTCTCGATGTTACGGTCATATTCACCGGCCTTGGAGGACAGCATATTGTTGTCTTTCCAAGCGTTGGTACCGGTTCCGAAGAGGGCTATGTTGGTGGCGGTGTTGTACGTCAGGTTATCGGTCTTGACGAAGATGGAGTCCGTGTACATATTCACATTCCCCATAAAATCGAAGGTGTTCGTCTTCGAGTAGTAGTAGCCATCATCGCTTTCTATGATCTGGCCATCCTTGTCCCGCAATGCTCCGCCGTGCCTGAACACGGCGACACTATCCTTGGTGTTATAGTCCAGATCCCTGGTTCTCAGCGTGTTCTTGTCCTTGTCCTGAAGCTGGACGAGAGTGCCACGGAACTCCGCCAGATCCTGATCGATCAGATAGTCAAGGCGGTCACTGCTCAAAACGGTGTTGTTCTGGATGATCTTGACGTTGCCGAAAGCGTTGATTATGTTCTGGTTGACGTTCCAAAGGGCGGTGTCACAGACCAGCAGTGTCGAATTGTGCTCGAATCGCGCGTGCCCCAACGCCTTCCTGAAATTAAAGCCTTTTTCCTCAACCTGCTGGAGCTCATCACATCCGAGCAAACGGACAAGACTGTCTCTCCGCTCGTTTTTCTGAGCGAAGAGACTGAATGAGACCAGCAGAAGCAGGAATGAATATGCAAGGCGTCTGGCGAGCATCAGTCTTCAGAGAACTTTGAAGCCCAGCCGGAACGGTGGAAATCACAGTCCTTGAACAAAGGATCGATCACGATGTGCGTCTCCTTGATCTTCTTCGCAAGGAAATCATCGATGGCCTTCATCTGCTTGTCCTGACGGACCTGATCCTGAAGCTGGCTGAAATCTTCCTCGAAAGAGGCGGTGTGAGCCGGGATGATCTTGTCCACACGGATGATTTTGTAGATCGTCTTTCCGACCACATAGTCCTTGACCTGATCCTGACGGCCATCGTTGTCGGTTGACTCGATCGGCTCCGAAATCTCCCCTTCCTTCAAATCCTTGATGGCCAGGTAGTCCTCCGGCTTGAGCTGGTCGATCTCGAAATATGCGGAGCCTGTGTTCGGGTCAGACATCTGTCCGCCGTTAGTCCTTGTGGCAGGATCCTGGGAATAGAAATTGGCCGCCATCTTGAACGACACGGCGTTGTTGTTGATCTCGGTACGGAGGCTGTCCAATGTCTTGAAGGCCTTATCCCTGTCGTCGTCCGTGTACTTTGGCTTCATCAGGATGTGACGGGCGTTAAACATATCCCCTTTCTTCTCGATGACCTCGATGATGTGGAATCCGTCCGGAGTCTCGACAATCTGCGAGATCACGCCCGGCTTCAAAGCCATAGCCGCATCCGAGAACACAGGCCAGAAGATTGACTTCGAGGCCATTCCAAGCTCACCACCCTTGCGGGCGCTGCCCGGGTCCTCTGAATATATCCTGGCGAGAGTGGAGAACTTCTCTCCGTTGATGATCCTCTCGCGAAGGTCAAGCAGCTTCTCACGCACGGCAAGGTTGGCGGCCTCACGGTCAGGATAAAGACAGATCTGGCTGAGCTGGTACTTGATCGGCACGATCGGAAGGTTCTTCACATCGACCGTGTCAAGATATTCCTTGACATCATAAGGTGTCATCTCAGGGATTTTCTTGATAATCTCCTGCTGCTCCTGCTGGGTAAGGCTCATATCCTCGTACTGCTTGCGCCATTCCTGACGGAGACGGTAGAGAGGCTTGCCGAAATATTCCTCAACCTTGTCCTCGCCGCCGAGGTAGGTCAGCATCCTGTCCGCCTGCTGGGAAAGGCTTCCCTCGACCATATCCTGATTGACAGTCAGGGAGTCGATCCTCGCCTGCATCAGAAATAGCTTGGACTCAAGGATGGACTCCAGCACCTCGCAACGGACATTGCGGTCAGAGGACATTCCCTGCGCGGCCCTGTCCTTGACAGCGCCTTCAATGTCGGAGATCATAACAACCTCGTTGCCGACAACCGCCACGGTCTTGTCAACGTATTTGTATTTCTGTGCTGAGGCCATCGCGCAGGTCGCGACGAGGGCGAAGAGTGTGATTGCTGTTTTCTTTATCATTTCGAATATATTTCAAAATTTTCCTTGACCTTGGCGTCTTCTATCAAGTCCCGTTCCAAACCGGTCAGGAGCTCGTACTTTCTTCCACTTATGATTATGTCCTTTATCCTGTCCTCGCAGTAGTCCACCGGAGCGGTCTCCCCGGCTTTCATATAATCCACGATGTAGGCCACAGAGACATTGCTGTCCCCGTCCGGAATCTCGATGAAGTGCCCGTTGCGCTGGGACAGCATCTGGACATAGTCCACACCGAACTCGGCGGCCAGCTTCACCGCGTCTATCCAGTCGTTGGAATAGTCGTGGTAACGCTGGGTCGAATTGAAGGCGATGCTGTCGGCGGCCACCACATCCTCAACCTTATCCGAAGACATCAGCTTCTTGATCTTCTGAAGATTCGGAGAATCTTTCGGAATATTCATAAAACGGGCTTTGAGGATAGGCCGCTCCAGCTTGAAGGACTCTTTGTGGGAGTCATAATATTCATCAATCTGCTTTTTTGAGACGGTGGTGTCGAGGCGCTCGTTGATGTAGCGCTGCTCGTAACGGTACCGCAGGAGCGACTGGCGGTAAGCCTCAAGCTCCTTCGAGACATCCTTTTCCTCCTTGGAGAGACGCTGCTGGGCGATGTCGAGGAAAGCCTTGTCCTTCACCCACGAGTTGATGTAGAGGTTCGCAAGGTTCACGCTGTCCTCCGGAGACGTGCCCTTGGGAATCACATCGTCCAGTTCCGAGCGATAGAGTTTATGGTCTCCCAGCCTGGCGACGACCTCCCCGTCGTGAATCAGCGAGGATATTGCCTTGCAGGACGGCAGGGCGGCAACGGCGGCGGCCATTATGAATATGCGGAACCTCCTGAGCATCATTGATTAGCGGGAATAGTTAGGGGCTTCCTTGGTGATGGTCACATCGTGCGGGTGGCTCTCAAGGAAGCCGGCGTTGGTGATGCGCACGAACTGGGCGTTCCTGAGTTCCTCGACAGTATGCGCTCCGCAGTAGCCCATTCCGGCCCTGAGTCCGCCGACAAGCTGATAGACGACCTCTGAGACGGTTCCCTTGTAAGGCACCTGGGCCACGATTCCTTCCGGGACGAGCTTCTTGATGTCGGACTCCATATCCTGGAAGTACCTGTCCTTCGAGCCTTGCTCCATCGCTTCGAGGGATCCCATTCCGCGGTAGGACTTGAAGCGGCGGCCGTTCATAATGATGGTCTCGCCAGGGGATTCCTCCGTTCCGGCGAGCAGGGAGCCTGCCATAATGGTACTGGCACCGGCGGCAAGCGCCTTGACGATGTCTCCTGAATATCTTATACCGCCGTCAGCGATCACAGGCACGCCCGTTCCCTTGAGGGCGTATGCAGCCTCCATTACGGCAGTGAGCTGCGGCACGCCGATTCCGGCGATGATTCTCGTGGTGCAGATCGAGCCCGGGCCGATTCCGACCTTCACGGCCTTGACTCCGGCATCAGCAAGAGCCTTGGCTCCGGCCGCCGTGGCGACGTTTCCGGCGATGATCTGGAAATCCTTATAGGCGTCGCAGGCCTTCTTGATCATTCTGAGCACACCCTCGGAGTGGCCGTGGGCGGTGTCGAGGACGACAGCGTCGGCTCCGGCATCGATCAGAAGACCGATCCTGTCAAGCGTGTCGGACTTGATTCCGGCTGCCGCTGCGACGAGGAGACGGCCCTTGCTATCCTTGGAGGCGATAGGGTTGTCCTTGATCTTCATAAGATCCTTGTAGGTGATCAGGCCGACGAGCTTGCCGTCGTTATCCACAACAGGAAGTTTCTCGACCTTGCTGTGCTGAAGGATCTTTGTCGCGTCGGCCAGGGTGATGCCCTTAGGCGCGGTCACGAGGTTCTCCTTTGTCATAACCTCGGAAATCGGCAGTTGCATATCCTCCTGGAATCTCAAGTCACGGTTAGTGACGATTCCGATGAGGAAGCCGTTGGCGTCCACGACAGGGATACCGCCGATGTGATGCTTCTTCATCATCGCAAGGGCGTTGCCGACATTCGCATCCGGGCTGATCGTCACTGGATCGTAGATCATTCCGTTCTCGGCCCTCTTCACGTGACGCACCTGCTCGCACTGCTGCTCGATGGTCATATTCTTGTGAATCACGCCGATACCACCGGCTCTCGCCATCGCTATGGCAAGATCGGCTTCTGTGACTGTGTCCATCGCAGCCGACACGATCGGGGTGTGGAGCTTGATGTCAGTCGTGAAATTTGTTGTGACATCCACGTCACGAGGAAGTACATCGGAATGTGCCGGAACCAGCAAAACGTCATCGAAGGTGAGGCCTTCAGGAATCTCTCGGTTTACAAACTTCGCCATT
>CAVCRL010000101.1:0-8995 GCA_963604455.1 Lachnospiraceae bacterium
AGCCTTGCCTTGAAGGTGAAGGGCGATTTCCCTATGAATATGCTCCCTGTGGTCATCAAGCTTGCCAACATTTCCTCAGTCGAGAGTGTTGCTGATTTCGGTGACGCCGCCGGAGTATCGCTGCTTGTCCGCACAGTTGAGCTCTTCGTTCCGATAGAGGGACTTGTTGATGTCGAGGAGGAGATCAAAAAGATCGAGACCGAGCTTGAGCATCAGCGTGGATTCCTTGAGTCAGTGAGGAAAAAGTTGTCCAACGAGAGCTTTGTGGCTCACGCTCCGGAGAAGGTTGTCGCCTTGGAGCGCAAGAAGGAGGCTGACAGCCTTTCCAAGATTGAAAGTTACGAGAAGGCTCTTGCCGCTTTGAGAAACAAATAGTAAAACATATTTGTTTTAGGTACTAACAATTTTGTTATGGTGTATTCTGAGACATCTTTTCCTGTCAGATACTACGAAACCGACCAGATGGGCATCGTTCATCACTCGAATTACATCAGGTACTTCGAGTGTGCGAGGAACAACCTTATGGTCGAGTGCGGTTACCCGATAGAGAAATGTGAGGAGGACGGTGTGACCATCCCGATAGTCACGGTGGAATGCCGTTACAGGTTCCCGGCTAAGATGGGTGATGTGGTCAAGGCTGTCGCTATGATTGATGAGGTGCCTATGGCTAAGCTCCGTGTAAGGCAGGCCGTTTACAATCAGGACGGCGCGCTTTGCGTGGAAGGCCAGGTGACCCTTGGCTTTCTCAACAAGGCTACCGGTCGGCCGACCCGTTGCCCGGAGAAGCTTGTGGAAGCGATAGAGGCTCATATCAATGATAGATGATATTGGTAAAGATTATTTTAACACTTAAATAGTTTAGACTATGTTTTTTATTGTTCCTTTGGGTGTTGTTGGCCCGTGGCAGGTAGTGATCATCGCTCTTGTCATCATTCTGCTTTTCGGAGGAAAGAAGATTCCTGAACTGATGAAAGGTTTGGGAAAAGGCGTGAAGAGTTTCAAAGAGGGAATGAACGAGGTTGAGAACCAGATCAGTGACATTGACAAGGATCTCAACTCCACAGCCAAGACTCCGGACAAGATCGAGAAGATCGACAAAAAATAATGGCGGCTCAGGAAACTGAGATGTCCTTCTGGGACCATCTGGAAGTGCTGAGGGGAACATTGTTCCGCTCAGTGCTTGTCATTACGCTTGTCAGCGTCGTTGTCTTCTGCTTCAAGTCGCTGGTTTTTGACGACATAATCCTGGCTCCGACAAAAAGCGATTTCTTCATCTATAAATGGTTGAGAATGGGGGATATGCAGATGTCGCTGGTGAATCTGGACATATCCGCCCAGTTCTTCGTACATCTTCAGGTCGCGTTCGAGTTGGGCTTCATCCTGTCTTTCCCGTATGTCTGTTTCGAGATCTGGAAATTCATAGCCCCGGCTCTTTACAGGAATGAAAAACGTGCGGTAAGAGGAGCATTCCTTTCAGCCTCGTTCCTGTTCTACTTGGGACTTGTGATCGGTTATTATCTGATTGTGCCGATCTCATTGAATTTCTTTATGGGCTACAAGATCAGTGATGATGTGATGAACACGATCTCTCTGACCTCGTACATCTCGATGTTCACTTCAACTGTACTGGCGTTCGGCATTGTGTTTGAGTTCCCTATAGTTGTGGTGATCCTTTCCAAGCTCGGCATAGTGACGCGGGAAACCCTGATAAAATACCGCAGGCACGCTATTGTCGTGATACTCTGCATAGCCGCCATCATCACACCGGCCGATCCGATGTCGATGCTCATAGCGGCGGCTCCGTTGCTGATACTGTACGAGGTTTGTGTTATGTGTTGCAAGCCGGCCCCTCTGGAGGAAGAAAGTCAGACATTAGAGAAAAAGGAGGCATAAAGTGATATCTATAAATGGCTTGACGGTGGCCTATGGCGGCTACACGTTGCTTGACAGCATAGACTTCCACATAAGTGAGAAGGACAAGATCGGCCTTGTCGGAAAAAACGGGGCCGGAAAGTCAACTATTATGAAGCTCATCTGCGGGCTTCAGTCTCCGACATCAGGAAGCATAGACAAGCCGAACGATCTGCGTATCGGCTACCTGCCTCAGATTATGGAGCATCACAAGGGGCGGACTGTGATGGAGGAGACATTGACCGCTTTTGACCATATCACGGAAATCCAGACGGAACTCGACGGCATAAACGCTCAGTTGGCCGAGAGGACTGATTATGAGTCAGAGGCTTATATGTCATTGATCAATCGCCTTAATGATCTGACTGATGTGATGGCTATGAGTCAGTCGGAGCCTCCGGAGGTTCTTGCCCAGAAGACGCTTTTAGGCCTTGGCTTTAAGGATGAGGATTTCGGGCGGAAGACCGAGACGTTCAGTCAAGGTTGGAATATGCGCATAGAGCTGGCGAAGATTCTGTTGTCCGAGCCGGATGTCCTGCTTCTGGACGAACCTACCAATCACCTTGACATTGAATCAATTGAATGGCTGGAGGATTACCTTAAGGGCCACCGTGGCTCATTGTTGCTGGTTTCCCACGACAGAAAATTCCTGGACACGGTCACAAACCGCACTGTCGAGATTATGCTCGGGCATATTCACGACTATAAGGTCCCTTACAGCAAATATGTCGAGTTGAGAAAGGAAAGGCTCGCGCAGCAGGTGGCCGCTTACGAGAACCAGCAGAAGATGATAGAGAAGACGGAGGATTTCATCAACCGTTTCCGCTACAAACCGACCAAGTCCAATCAGGTCCAGTCCCGCATCAAGCAGCTCGAAAAGCTTGAAAGAGTTGAGATTGACGAGACTGACAACGTCACGCTGACAGTTAAGTTCCCGCCTGCTCCGCGTTCGGGAGACATTGTGTTCAAAGGGAAGGATCTGACGGTAGGATATCCGGAGAAGGTCGTCTTCAGGAACGCCGAGATAGAGGTCAGAAGGGGAGAGAAGGTCGCCTTGATCGGACGCAACGGTGAGGGTAAGACTACCCTTATGCGTGTGATAATGGGGGAGTTACAACCTATCAGCGGAGAGGCAAAGACCGGCTACAATGTCTCGATTGGGTATTACGCACAGAATCAGGAGGACATCCTTGACCGTAATCTTACCGTGTGGGAGACCCTTGACAACATCGCGGTCGGGGATGTAAGGAACAAGCTTCGTGACATTCTGGCCCAGTTCCTGTTTCGTGGCGAGGACATCGACAAAAAGGTCAGTGTCTTGTCAGGCGGCGAGCGCGCAAGGCTTGGAATGGCCAAGTTTATGCTGCAACCATACAATGTGCTGGCGCTTGACGAGCCGACCAACCATATGGACATCAAGTCCAAGGATATTCTCAAACAGGCTCTGAAGGCATACGATGGCACGCTGATTGTGGTCTCCCACGACCGTGATTTCCTTGAAGGCTTGGTTGACAAGATGTATGAGTTCCGTGACGGAAAGGTCAAGGAGCATATCGGAAGTGTGAGCGAGTTCTTGGAAAAGAGAAAGATAGAGAACCTTCAGGAGCTTGAGCGGCGTTTTTCCACATCCTCGGCCAACGCTGAGGAGGAAAAAGCGGCCGCCGTTTCCAAGGATAATACTGGCGTTAAAAAGGAACAGGCCCAAAAGGAATTCGAGCAAAGGCGCAGTGATTCCAAAGAAATACGCAGGATCAGGCATCGTGTTGATTTCCTGGAATCAGAAATCGGGAAAATCGAGGCGAGAATGAAGGATATTGAGAAAGTTCTCTCTAATCCAGGGGCCGGCGATGACATAATGGAGCTGACCAGAAGCTATCTTGAGGACAAGCGTGAGCTTGATCATAAGACCGCTGAATGGGAGTCCCTAATGGAGAAATTAGATAGTTAGGTTTTAATTAATATCATTATGAAACTATTGATTAACAAGGTTGTGGCTGTGGCTGCTTTGACTTTGGCTTCAGCTGCTTTCTGTCTGGCGCAGACCAGAACGATCGAGCACGAGTACTCAGAGTTTGACGCTGTTTCCGTTTCAAACGGATTCAAGGTGACGATGGTTGAGAGCGAGAACTACAAGACATCCGCCACGGTGGATGACGCTCTTGAGAGTTACGTTCAATGCTATGTCAAAGCCAGGACCCTTTACATCGGTCTTGACGAGAAAGCTATTCCAAAGGAAGTCAAGAAACAGTTGAAAGGAAAGAACAGTGCTGATCCTACACTTGAAGTGATTGTTTATATGCCTGTTCTCAATTCGCTCTCCTTGGCCGACAACAGTACATTCGTCGCAAGAACTGATCTGAATTCCGGCAAGTTCAAGCTCGACCTTAAGGACAATTCCAGCATCTCGAACCTTACTGTTAACGCCAAGTCCGCTAACATCAATGTCACCAAGAAGGCTAAGCTTTCATCCATTCACATCAAGGCCGATGATGTCACGGTAAACGGTGACGGAAACGGAGTTGTTGTCCTTGAATATGCCGCAAAGAGTCTTGAAGTCAACAATGCAGGCTCGGCGACATTGACTATCAACGGAGAGGCTTCCAAGGCTTCAGTGACGACCGGAGGAAGCGCGAATCTCTCGCTTTCCGGCAAGGCCGAATCATTGAAGGTCTCCGGTAAGGGTAATTCCTCCAAGATTGACGCGTCTTCTCTCAACGTGAACACAGTCGAAGTGTCTCTCGATGGCGCGGAGCTTAACGTCACCCCGAGCAAGACCCTTGAATTGGATCTTGAGAAAGGCGCGACCGTCAACTATGCCGGCGACCCTGCAATCAAGATCGTCCAGATTAAGAATTCCACAGTCACACGCAAATAATGTTTATCCTTGATTCTCATTGCGATACCCCGACTATGATTATGCGGGGTCGTGACATTGGGAAAGATAATGAAAGGGGGCACGTTGACCTGCCGAAAATGAAGGCAGGGGGAGTCGATGCCTCCTTTTTTGCTTTATACACATCCGCCGACCTACAACCAGACGCGGCCACACGCTACGCTTTGGAAATGATCGGCCGGATCTATGATGCCGTTGAAGCCAATTCCGAGACCGCCTCACTTGCATTCTCGCCGGATGATGCTAAGAGGAATAAGACCAAAGGGCTAATTTCCATATTCATAGGTATGGAGAACGGTGCTCCGATCCAAAAGTCGCTCCCTTTGCTCAGGGTTTTTCATAAGCTTGGGGTTCGGTACATAACCTTGACCCATAACGGTGACAATGAAATAGCTGACTCCGCCGCTCAGGGACAGCGCTGGCACGGATTGAGCCCGTTCGGAAGGGAAGTGGTCGCTGAAATGAACCGTCTCGGAATGATCGTCGATGTCGCTCACGCCTCGGATGAGACATTCTACGATGTCCTTGAATATTCCCGCGCTCCGATTGTCTCCACCCATTCCTGCTGCCGCGCTTTGGCACACCATAGAAGGAATATGTCCGATGAGATGCTGCGCGCGCTTGCTGACAAGGGCGGCGTTATCCAAATCAATTTCTATCCGGTATTCCTTTCGGATGTGTTCGCCAAGACTCTGGCGGATTCCGGACTGGAGTCCAAGAGCTGGACCGAGCAGGACTGGATCAACGATCCGTCGAATCCGGAAAAGGCCGCCGCTTGGAACGCTGTGCTGGATGAGTTTGCCGCCTTGCCAAGACCTTCCTATAAGGACGTGGTGGATCACATCGACCACGCCGTGAAGGTGGCGGGTATAGACAGTGTCGGAATCGGAACCGACTTCGACGGCATCGAGGTTACTCCTGCCGGACTTGAGAACATCTCAAAAATCGGAGTGATCTTTGACGAGATGTCACGCCGTGGCTATACCGATGATCAGATAGAGAAGGTAGCGGGCAAGAATTTCCTTAGAGTGTTCAATGACGTGACCTCCTTGGCTACAAAATAGCCCACAAATAGTCATAATAATAGCGGTAACAAAAATGTTTGTCTAATAAACAAATTTGTTACCGCTATTTATTTTCAATTATTTGCGGTCGTGGAGCATAAATAACCGGAGTTCGTAGAGCGCGGCCGCCGCGAATCTCTCAATATTCCTTTTCCTGTCGTTCTTATAGACCTTTTTGACGGTTTTCGTCCCGTTCGGGCCGGCGATTCCGATCCATACCGTGCCTACAGGATTATGTTCATCGCCTCCGGGGCCTGCCAATCCTGTGGTCGAGACGGCATACGTGCTCCCGGTCAAATTTCTGACTCCTTCGGCCATCGCCGCCGCCACTTCGGAACTTACAACTCCATATTCATTGATTGTGGTCTCCGGAACTCCAAGGACTTTTTCCTTGACAGGGATGGCGTAGGATGTGACTGAGCCGAGGTAATATTCGGAAGCTCCGGGAACGGAGGTGATCAAGGAGGAAATCTTGCCGCCGGTGCAGGATTCGGCCGCGCTGAGGGTCATCCCTGAGCCACGAAACAAAGCTCCAACGGCGTTCTCCAGCGTGTCATCCTTGTAGGAATATATCTTGTCACCCAAAATCGGCCTAAGACGCGCGAATTGCTCGTCAATGCGCCTTTCCTCCTCATCCTTGTCTCCACCGTAAATGGAAAGCCTGAGACGGACCCCAGTCAAAGGATTAGGCAGGTAGGCAAGGTGCATATCCTTCGGCAGGCTGTCCTCCCAAGACTCTATTTCCTTGGAAAGCGCGGATTCCGCCAGCCCGAAGACCATCACGCACTTATGGAATATGTCCGTAAGCGCGTTGTGTTCCTTAACGTCCTTGATCACATCCTGAATAGCTCCGACAGCCTCAAAGGGAACGCCTGGCAGGGCATAGAGCGTGGCCTGATGGCCGAATCTTTCCTCTGGGAAGCGGAACACCATAACCGGAGCAGTGCCAAGGTGGTTGACAATCACTTCGCAAGTGTCCGGGACGAGCGCCTGTGCCTTGTTGATGTCCAGAACGTCGAGTCCTCTTGCGTGAAGGATCTCGTGGACCATCTTGAGCTGGCCCTCATTCATCACATAACCCTTGCTTCCGGAAATCTCCGCCAAAGCAGCTTTCGTGATGTCGTCCTTGGTTGGACCAAGACCTCCGGTAGTTATGACTATCTCGTTGTGAGTGAGCTCGTTTGTTAGATTGCAGACTATCTCGTCGTGGTCATCCCCGAAAGATATCATTCTCGTGACTTTAACCCCAATCTCCTCAAGGGCTCTGGAAAGATGCGAGGAATTGGTGTCCACTATCTGGCCGATCAGAATCTCGTCGCCGATAGTGCAGATCGATGCGTTTGCCATATTCAGATTTTATTTTGTCAAACTGTTGTTTTCAAGGTATTTGTTGATCTTCTTCACTATTGAAGGTCCTTCGTAGATGAAACCGGTGTAGATTTCTATCAGGCTCGCGCCGGCATCCAGCATTTCCTTTGCCTGCTCCGGCGACATTATTCCACCGACACCCACCACCGGCAGCCTCCCGGACGTGAACTGATGAATATGCTTGACCATAGCGAGGCTTTTCTCGTACAAAGGAGCTCCGGAGAGCCCTCCGTTACCGATTTTCTCTATTCTATCCTTGTTTGTCGTGAGCCTCTCACGGGATCTGGTCGTGTTACCGGCCACGATTCCGTCGATTCCTGATTGCATACAGTATTTCAGGATTTCGTCCAGTTCCTCTGTCGGAATGTCAGGGGAGACCTTGACCAGAATCGGCTTATAGGCATCGTAACATATCCTTAAATCCAGCAGCGGGTCAAGAATATCCGACAGATACGACACGTCCTGAAGATTCTGCAGGCCGTGAACATTGGGGCAGGAGACATTGATCGTGAACATATCCACAAAGTCGTACATATACGAGAATGCCTTCTTGTAGTCAGCGATGGTGTCCTCGTCCGAGGCGCTGGTGCTGTTCTTCGCTATGCTTGCCGCGATAACCGTCTTTGGCGGATCCTTTTGAATATGTCTGATCGCGTTCTGGATACCTTTGTTGTTGATTCCCATTCTGTTGATGATCGCGTTGTCCTGCGGGAGCCTGAACAGGCGAGGCTTGGGATTGCCAGGTTGAGCCTCAGGAGTCAGGGAACCTATCTCGATGAACGAGAATCCGAACCAAGACAGCTCGTTGTAAAACTCTCCGTTCTTGTCCAAACCGGCGGCCAGGCCGACAGGAGACGGGAAATTGATCCCGAACACGTTCCTTGACAGCGATGGAGTCTTGTGACTGTAAATCAACTTCATCAGTTTTCCGGCGAAAGGAATCCGCCGTAGAAGTCCGAGTCCTTTGAAGGTGAGGTTATGCGCCGTTTCCGGCGAGAATTTGAACAAAATCGGCCTGATGAGTTGTCTGTACATATTCATTGATGTTTTTTTGGCACTTGCCTTGGTTTTCCGCACCAAGGTTTGTGACGACAAATTTAGACAAAATCAACAGAACACAGAAGGGATTTCTTCTCAAACATTCCGTCAATCGATCTCCTTGAACGTTCCGTTGTCATAGAATACCAGAATCTTTGTGATCCTTGGAGTGTCTGGTTTGGATTCGGCAGGGGAGACTTGCTCTGTTTGCTGCTTATTATCAATTGTTTCCAGCTCTTCAGGGAACAAATCCGGCTCTTGAGAATCGAATAACCGGCCGCTGTCCTTGTCAGTGGCCGACAATCGCGCTTTCTCGGAGAGTTGTGGAGTCTGAGGGGAATTCTGACTTTTGTACATCTTACCTTTTCCTGCGATCAGCCAATCCAGATTCAGGTCGGGGTAGTTTTGAACCATACTTTGTATGAAATCAAACCCCGGCTTGTTCCTTCCCGCAAGAATATGTGATATGCTGGCCTTGGCCACACCTAATCTCTCTGCAAGCTGCGACTGTGTGATATTCTCAGCATCCAAAAATCGCTGCAATCTATTGTTCATTACAAAAGTGATTTGTTTACAAAAATAACATAATAAGTTGTAAAAATCAACTAAAAGATGATTATTACAAAAGTAAAATGGAATACATCTAATACGTAACTTAATTAGAAATAAATTTCAATGAATGAATGTAATTAATTGATAAAGAATATGAATATTCTTGTAT
>CAVCRL010000102.1:0-8984 GCA_963604455.1 Lachnospiraceae bacterium
TGCTACAGTAGAATGTCGCTGACGAGGAGACAGGAGTGGTTGATGGAGCAGGCGCCTTCTTTGGTTCCGATGGTTTTGCCGGAGGGGCAACCACCGCTGCTTTCTCCTTTGGATAATTAATATCCGAGGAGCAAGACTTTGGAGCCAAATCTGAAAACAAAGAACCGAGAAGACCACATACCAGACGGATTACTATCGAAATAACGGTGATGAGGACACAAGCCCACAGAGCCTTTGAGTTGATTTCCTTGATTACCTCCGGATCATCGTTGACATAGCCAACGATAAGGAAGTAATTCCTCTTGTAGGATTTGTATGCGAAATCCCCGATGTCACCGATTATAGGTATCAAACCGATAAGCAAATCAATAAGGCAGTTGGAGATAATAGCCAATGTCAACGGAATTGACCGTAATTTGAATATCGATGTGAATATGAACGGAATTGTCAGGCAAGCAGTGATAATATCGCCAAGACCAGGCATAATCAAGCCAAGAATCGGATCGAGAAACCATTGATCCATAGCGACATAGATCTTCTTCAGTAGCTGGAAATCGGAATCAATCCGCATCGCAAACTTCCTATCAGAATAATGGCTCATATCGTTACCAAGCTATAATTACTGCCACGACAAAGGCCACGGCACACAGAATCCATAGCACCATTGAAGCGTCGAATCTCTTAATCTTTCTCTCGGGCATACTACAATAAGTTCATCATTGTCGAGGAAATCGTATTCAAAAACGAATCAATCCGATCCATCATCTTCATCTTGAAGTCTATCTCCTGCTCAGACTTCGCATCCATCGCCAAGACGAAATCCAAGATCTTAGTGAGATTCACGTTGATAGCGTCAAGTTGTTTTTCAATCAGAGGAATGCGGGCTTTGTATTTACTCAGATCGGTGTCTAATTCTTTTGAGAACCGCTCAAAATGAAGAGACATCGCCAGCATTTCCTTGTCAATTTCTTTCCAAGCCACTATACTTGAGCCCACACTCTCAACAACACCCTTAATTGAGTTCATCGTTTTTTCCGCCGACTGTAGCATACTGTCAGTGGAATTCATCAAATCAGAGGCTGCATTCAGTCGCTCAATTTCAGGATTTTGGCCTCGTCCCAAGTCAAGAGGCGCCCCCTCATAAACTTCAACATTCTCGTTCTTCATAACCTTAACCAATTATGTGAAATTGTTTACAATTTTCCTTTGTTATGATATCTTTTCTGAAATCCTTCATCGATTCATTGTATCTCAACAATTTAGAGACATACGGAAAATAATCATCATAATGTTGTTCTATCCACTCTATTCCCAACCCCAACCAGCACAAGAGAGGAATCTGGAAAAAGATGCGCCAAAACGTGGAATGCTCAATATGGAACAGAAGTATCAATGCCACGAAAAAAGCGAGCGGAAGGAGCATTAGTTTTATGAAGTCAACAATGCCAAAACCAGGAGCCTTGTGTGGTGCCACATAATCATTCTCGAATATATTCTTACAGTGGAGGTAATATCCGTTACTTGTCACTATCGGATTGAGGCCTTCGGACTTAACGTCATCTATCTGGATTATGGCATTGGGGCAATTGTTGGATTCTCCAATATTGATGCCCACGTAATTTCTTAACAGACAAGGATCGGAGAGAACTGTCACCATAGGAATTGGCATCTCACCGGACGTGGTACGCACTGCATTTGTCATAATTGAATCCCAGGTATCATCTTTCCGTCCAAATTTGGAAGGCCACGATGAGAACTCTTCTGTTAATTCCCTGTCAATCGAAGGTTGAGCCATACTGGAATTATGCCTTCCTCTTTTCCAAGCCCTCATCTCTTCGATACAATATTTCATTGTGTCCCCGATGAACCTGGATTTGATGACGATGCAAAGACTCTTCTTGAATTGTTGACATTTCTTTTCCAATAGCGAGTCCTCCAAAAGGCTCTTGACATCAAACTCTTTGCTGTAAAGAGCCTCAGTTTTCGGGACTATCATTTCAGAAAACTTACTATATGATTCAAGCACCCTTGGCAGTTTTTCATCCGCAATCTCACATTTCGTCTGGAGAAGTGCATCCATATTGCGATTATATTCCTGAATTGCCTCACGCCTTCTTTTCTCCTCAACATATTTGCCCCGCAATTTAAGTCCCACACCCAAAAACCCAAGAACCCCTCTCGCCTTGTCCGAGAATAAAGAACTATTACTCAAACCAGCAACCGCATCTGTCACATTGTCGAGAGACTCCCTGAACTCTGATATCGATTTATCAACTTGCGCCAAATCAGCGGAAAGTGAATCCACTTCCGACTCAAACTTATCAAGCTCCGTCAGAAGGGCTGAGACATCGGCTGACATCTGATTGGCCGAAACCGATCCGAGAATCACATTAGCCCTTTTGTATTTTTGTACATATCCCATTATAAAGCGATTATAAGCGATTTACCACATCTCGTAAGTTTATGATTCCAGACTAAAGCCTTATCCTCCATAACAAGGTGATTGACGGCACTGCCATTATTTGGCATAAACCTAACGTGTACAATTCCAAATTATTCTACTCATACAAATATATTCAATAGAAATGTAATTAGTTGGTCCACATCTGGTTCATTTTCATACTTTTATTGATAAAAGTATTCACCGCAGAATAATGGCAGCTTCCATAGACAAAACACCTATGGCAAGATTATTTGGGGAAATGCTGCGGTGCCAAGGATTTTGGTTCGATAAAAAACATATAATATTCATAAAAAACATATTCATACCCCCCAATGTTATAGAAATGATTGTACCTTGATGCCGATTTCCGCGTGGAATCTTTGCCGGCCAAGAAATGGTTTTCCGGCAAAAAGTCAAAAAAACGGAAGTCAGCGATTTGTTTAACCAACTAAAACTACTATCTTTATGGCTGTTAATGGATATGACGAGTTGAGTGCCTACGGCTGGGGCCGCACACTTTTGGAAGACGAGGGGACCGGGTTCGGAGACGAAGTGAGCGAAGACGCTCTGCCACGGTACATCGACCCGCTGAACGACTGGGGTTTCAAGAGGCTTTTCGGGACGGAGATGAACAAGGAGTTCCTTGTGGCGTTCCTGATGACGATCTTCCCGGACAAGAGGATAAAGGACATCACATATCTGCCGACAGAGCAGCTCGGGATGGCCGCCGGGGACAGGAACGCAAGGTTCGACGTGATGTGCAGGGACGAGAGCGGCGAGAAGTTCATCGTCGAAATCCAGCTTGCCTACCAGAAACACTTCCGGGAAAGGGCCTTGTACTATTCCGGAATGGCACTGCACTCGCAGGGTGTCAAGGGCAGGAAGTGGAACTACAACATCAAAGGGGTGTATTTCGTCGGATTGCAGAACTTCACTTTCTCCCCCGAAAGAGGCGGAGGGCTGATCCGGAGATATTCAGTCAGGGACGACGAGAACGGAGATCTGATGACGGACAAGCTGCGGTTCGTGTTCATCGAGATCGGGCGGTTCGACAAGGGACCTGACGAGCTCAAGACGAACCTTGACAAGTGGTTCTACGTACTGAAGAACCTGCACCGCCTGCTGGAGCGTCCGGCTGCGTTGGTCGACAGGATATTCAGAAGGTTCTTCGAGGCAGCGGAAGTCATATCCCTTACAAAGGATGAGAAACAACAATATGTCAGCAATATGATCAACGAACGGGACACTTACAACCAGATAGCCTACGCCAGAGAGTTCGGGCGAGAGGAAGGGATCAAGCAAGGCTTAGAGCAGGGGCTGGAACAAGGCAAAATTGCCGAACGGGAGGCAATAGCTTTACGCTTGGTTGAGGCAAACACCCCTATGGACATCATTGTCAAGTGCACCGGCCTTGACAAGGCAGCCGTGGAAGCGCTTGCCAAACACTAAAAAGAAGTGGCCGAATAGGTTTTACCATCCGGCCACTTCTCGTTTTAGCACTTTTCCAATTGAATATTCCTATCTCCTGCGCTCCCAAGACATCCCTTGGTTCCGCGAGGCATACAGTCCTTTTGTGGTAGTCGCCAGCAGCGCCGTTCCGTCCGTCGCCAGCGAGAGGAACTCCCCCACTCCGGAATTATTGTATCGCGTGAGCCAGGTCGCCCCGCCGTTCCGGGACCAATAAAGCCCCTTCGACGTGGCCGCGAACAACTCCGTTCCCATCACCAACAGATCCCGGAACGTCCCCACCGAACTCATACAAAACCTGTTCAGCCAAGTCCTGCCCCCGTTCGATGAATATTCAATACTGTTCTTCTGCGTGTTGATCCGCAGAAGCTCGCTTCCGTAGGTTACCAATTGTGGCATAACGGCTTAATTTCATCTATATTCGCAAAAGGCACCGACACATAACGTCGGTCTAGTGGAGTTGTGTCGGCCTCCAAACACAATGCGTATTTTACATCTAAACAAACTTCCACAACAAGATGATATGTATCCAAAGGCTCGTCTTTTATGTGAATATAGTCATTTTCTCTTGGTATTATCATACACTGACACATAAATATCACTGATTTTCAAACTTATCATCAATAAATTGAGATCTATCCAATGCACACGTTGTTACTTAGGCTATTGAATAGAAATCACGGCTCGCCTATACTCTGCCATCGAATCGTATCTAATTGAACTATTCTTTCGTTTTCCATACGACACGGTAACTATTTTTTCAGAAGGCACACCTGCATCCACTAATAACGCTTTCACAACATCAGTCCTCTTGGCAGATATACAATCATTTACTTCATTAGAACCAATATTGCAGGCAAATCCCTCAACTTTAATAATAGAAGACTTGTCCGTTTGCAAGTAAGCTTTTGCATACTCTTTAATCAAAGATGTTGCTTGGTCACTTAGCACAGACGAATCGAATGCAAACAAAGTGACTATATTAGGAATAACGACTACGACATCCCCGGAAGAGGTGCTATCTAATGAAGAATATTCAGCTTCTGAATCCTGCTTCGCCTGATCAAAAGCACGTAGGAAGGATTCAACATTATCAATGGGGGTATCATTCAAATTAGGATTGTTAGCCGCTTTTATGTTTGACAAAGAGAACTCCGGTTTATTTACCTCAACAATAATACCTTCCTGAACATTATCTACACCATTGAAACCAGTTATCTTTTTCGGCCGTAGAATTACGAAATACATAGAGCCAATAGCCACAAGTGTAACGAAAAGTAAACCGCTGATAACAAGCCTTTTTGTTCTACGTTTTTTTATACAATTTGGACATAAGAACCCTTTTGAAGTTTTTTTTGCCACAGAGGCAGGTATCTGACCTTTGCATTTTGCACAAGATACAATTTGATTTTCCATAATGCTATGATATTATATTATTTCGCAACAGAAAATACATCCCAGAATATGTGTTTAAATTCTTCATACGATTCTTTATCCAAAGTCTCTTTTGCATATTTCTTTACTGTGAGAAACAACTCTTCTTTTGATGAACATTTTGCTATTCGTCTTGCTAATTCATTATGCCACGCTGCACTAGCAGATGTATTAGGTCTGCCAGAGGCCGGATGGCCAAAACCATTCTTAAAATTAATCGCTTTAGTTTTTTGAATCAGTTTCGTTAACGCCATTGCCAAATATGGGCCATCATCGCCCCATTTAGGATTAAGTAAATAATCCTGAAAATTACTGGTCAATAGCCACTCATGCATCCCCCCGTTACCAGAATAATGGCGGATTGAATTATCAACATACTTTCTTATTTCTGGTATTTCCAACAATTGCTTCACCTGTGCTTTATCTCCCATAGCAAGACGGATGAAAAATTCTTGAAAATTCTTCTTATCACCTGTTTTAGCTAGAATAAAATGCCTAATGTACTCTTTAGGATTCTCCGACAATTGCTTGAATTCAGCAGCCGTCAACTTGATTGCTCCTTTCTTTTTTATAGCATCGAGTTCCTTTTGAATAAGAGTTTTGGCAAGACGCTGTGACAAAAACCAAGATTTGTATTTTTTAACAGGAGCGGAAGATTGCTTCAAAGCGCGTCCTGAAGTTTTAACTATCTTTTTTGCTATTTTTCCAGTTTGTTCTCTTGTAACCTGTACAATTTTATTGAAAGGTTTCGTTTTGCCAATAACAACAAGTCCATTCTTAATCGATCGTCCTGTTCTCTTTGCAATAGGGCTTAAAACAGCGGCTGCTTTACGGGCGGGCTTTTTCAAAACCGCAGGAGCTGCAATAAACGCAACATTAAGAGCAACTTCTCCAACTGCCGCAGAGTAATTTCCATTATATGCTTCATTGGCGATGCTTGAAGCAGCATCCAAGACGTTTATTGTAGTGTTAATCGCAACGGCGGTAGCGGCTACCCAACCTCCCGGTGTTGCGACAACGGCTACTACTGTCAAACCAATACTTACCCCCATAACAACGTTATGAATAGTTTTTTCGTGGGCGCCATAGAAATCACTTGCCTTTGCCGCAAAATCCTTAAATTTTGATTTTTCACCAGCCATCCATATTCCGTCACTTGACGGAATCCCATTAATAATATGTCCTTCGAAGATATCACCATTGGGAAACAGAATACTTGCTACTTCTGGAAATGAATCACTACCATCCCAATTTGCAGTTACAGCAATAAATCCATCATCACCTTTATAATAATATGTTCCGTCTCCGCATATTTTTCCGGCAACAAATTCACCCTCATATCTGCTTCCATCATTAAAATGGAAGATCCCCAAACCGTTAAACGTATCATCAACGAACTCGCCTTCGAATGAGTTACCATTAGCATAGAAATATACACCTTGGCCATATCGTTCATTCTCAACGAAATCACCCTCGTATACATCTCCATTTATATACTCCGCACGACCTTTACCATTAGCCCATCCCTCATCCCAATCACCCTCATATTCAATCTTTGAAGACTTATAACAGCCCTGTCCGTGTTGTAAACCGTTCTCCCAAGTACCATAATATTCACTGCCATCCGCATAATAATACGTTCCTTCTCCATTAGGGAGGTCTTCACTCCATTCACCTGAATAATAATCATTATTAACGAACAAGCAATCACCATATCCATCACGCTTCCCATCAGTCCAATTGCCCTCGAAATATGTGCTATCTGCAAATTGAATTAATCCTATTCCATCTGGTAAGCTATTACTCCATTCTCCGGAGTACTTAAAAAAGGATGTTGTCAAAGTCCCATCTCCCTCCCATTTTGAATCTTTCCATTCTCCTTCGTATTTTATCCCAGAAGAGTATATCAAAGTTCCATAACCATCAAATTTATCATTGACTATCTGACCAGAATATTTGCCTTCCGATGTGTCAACCGTTATGTTGGTCTCAACAAGCTTTCCATCTTTCCACCGTCCTGTTATAATTTCACCGTCTTTAAGATACAAAGAACCATAACCAGTAATTGTGCCATTCTTCCACTCTCCAGAATAATACAATTTTCCATCTTTATGTAAATCCAACTTTCCGTCTGGACGACTTCTTGAAAAGTTTCCTATATAAACATCATTGCCATTGATCAAAACCGCAAAACCGGAAAGAGAACCATCTTTTGTTCTCCCTATATAAGATTGCCCTTCAGCAGTTGTTTTTCTGTCAGCCAAATCTGCACCGTATTGCAAACATATTCTTTTCCGTTCTATTTCCGTTCCATATTTTGAGATCGTCAATATTCCCATTCCGTGAGCTACATTACTGATCGTCTCACCATCCCAAGAATAGGTGAATAAAGAATCTTTCTCGTCCGCCCACACATAGTATCCTTCTGCAGTCATATGCCATTGAAACACGGGTTCTCGGCTGCAAGATAATAAGAGCAATATAGAGAACACGAAAAGAGATCGGGAATGATACATAACGTCTACGTAAGTATATATTGCAACAATTGTTGAGAAACGATAAAAGCGCTATCTGTTTTCTCAAATGCTATGCACGCAATAATAAATGGCTACTCATATAAGCATCATAGCTATTTTTGAACAAATTAGTTCCAACAATAGATAAGCGTCATCAGATGATTCAAAATAATTTTTATCTGGTAATCCATTCTCATCTGCAATTATGTCACATTTACAATGGATTGTTTTCAAATGATCCTTTTCATCCACAGTCACCCACCAATACTTCTTATCTTTTTCAAAAGGTTTTCTATCTTTTGAATCCCAAAAATCATCTATGGCTCTTTTTAATTCTTGAACTAAGTAAAGAAGTTTATCTTTATTTGCAGAACAAATATAATTAGAAAGATTGCCATTGCCACTTTCTTCAGACACTTCCAGATCCCTAAAATTGCAATTACTTGATTGTTTTATATAATACATAGTAAATCGCATATTAGCATAATTCCATAAACCAATAAATAACAAAGCACTATATTGGGTTAGGCCTATTTGTACTTTACTCTCAACGTCAATTTATCGTTTGCTCCCACCGATGTATCGACCTGACACTTATCCGTAGGAATATTGATTTTAACACCAGTAGAATTATCCACTGTTATCTCCATTTCATCAACACCTTCACGATATCCTTTTTCTATCAAAGCCTCTACCATTTCTTTTTGCTTTTGAACACTTTCAGTATTTCGAGAAAGAATAGAATTACCTATTTTGTACATAAGGTAAGGAATTGGGAAACTATTTCTTATCACTTTCATTCCCATTTCGGTTGTCAAATCAAATTTTTTCATCATATAAAGATTTAAAAATAATGTATGCAAAGGATTCTAATCATTTATAATAGTCAAATAATCAATGCGTAAGAGCCAGCGCCACTTCAATGTTTCCCTAGTATCTTCAGCAAACGTATGCTATCCAGAAAACCGGTAGAATAGCTCTTGGCACCGCAGCGGGGGCAGGGCATAGGAGTGGTGCGGACGGTGGCGTTGTCTTCGATGTCGGGGGCTTCGAAGATGTGGCCGCAGTCGGGGCAACGGAATTTGGTAAAACCACGTAACATAGTCGTTATACTTTTCTTGGTC
>CAVCRL010000103.1:0-8904 GCA_963604455.1 Lachnospiraceae bacterium
AGAACGACACGGAGATGCACGCCATCCTCGCTGAATATGCCCTGCCTTACAGGTTCGAGCCGGAGGTCGAGAACGCGGCGGACCAGATTTCGGACCAGATCACCGAGAAAGATCTCAAGGGGCGTCGGGATTTCCGTAACACCCTGACATTCACCATCGACCCTACGGACGCGAAAGACTTCGACGACGCTTTGTCATTCAAGAAACTGGACAACGGCAACTACGAGATCGGAGTCCATATCGCCGATGTGTCCTACTATGTACTTCCAGGGACGATTGTGGACAAGGAGGCCCAGGAGCGTGGAACGTCAGTATATCTGGTTGACAGGACGGTTCCGATGCTTCCAGAGAAGCTTTGCAACAAGCTCTGCTCACTCCGTCCGAATGAGGACAAGCTGACATTCTCTGTTGTGGTCGAGATAACTCCACGCGGAAAGATCGAGAACCGTTGGTTCGGCCGCACGGCGATCTGCTCAGACTACCGTTTCGACTACGACGGAGCCCAGCAGATCATCGAAAGCAACGGCAAAGAGCCTTCCGATCCGGCCATAAGCCAGGACATCAGAGAGGCCATCGTGACCCTCAACAAGCTGGCCACGATAATGCGCAAGCGCCGTTTCGCCGCCGGAGCCATCAGCTTCGAGCGTCCGGAGATGAAAGTCGAGGTCGATGCGACCGGCAAGCCGATAAGGGTTTACGAGAAGATCACCAAGGAGGCCAACTGGCTGATCGAGGAGTTTATGCTTCTGGCTAACCGTTCGGTGGCCGAGTTCATCGCCACTTCAGGCAAGATGGACGGCAAGGCCGACAAGAAGGCCAAGACATTTGTCTATCGTGTGCACGGCGAGCCGAACACGGACAAGATCGCGAGCCTCGGGCAGTTCGTCAGCAACTTCGGATTCAAGTTCGGGCCGAGCGGCAACGGACGGGAGATCGCCAAGTCCCTGAACACATTGCTCTCCGAGGCGAAGGGCACGCCGGAATGCGACGCCTTCCAGATGATAGCCCTGCGCTCGATGGCGAAGGCGATCTACACCACCGACAACATCGGCCACTACGGCCTTGCGTTCAAGTTCTACACGCACTTCACCTCCCCTATCCGCCGTTACCCTGACACAATGGTACACAGGCTGTTGGCCCTCTACCTCGACAATGCCGAGAGCCAGAACAAGGAATATTACGAAGCCCAGTGCCAGCACGCCTCCGAGCGCGAGCAAATCGCGGCCAACGCCGAGCGCGACAGCATCAAGTACAAGCTCATTGAGTTCATGCAGGACAAGATCGGCAATGAATATGAAGGGAATATCTCCGGCCTGACCGAGTGGGGAATGTACGTGGAGATCAAGCCTACGATGATCGAGGGTATGGTGGCCCTGCGCGACGTGAAGTCCGACTTCTTCGAGTTCGACGAGCAGAACTACCTCATCCGCGGCCGCCGCACCGGCAAGATCTTCCGCCTCGGAGACCCGGTCAAGATCCGTGTCAAGGCCGCCAATCTGGAGCAGAGGCTTCTGGACTACGAGCTGGTCGATGTCACCACCGATAATGGCTCATCCAGTGACGGCTCCGGCAACGGTTCCACCGACGGCAAAGCCAAGAAAAAGCCTTTCTACGCCGCCGTGGCACACAACGACAACCAGCCGCAGCGCAAGTCGTCCAAAGACAAGGGTCGCCCACGCAAGAAGTTCGGTCCAAGGTCCTCACGAAACGAAAAGAAGAAAGCCAAATAATTCTTTGGAGCAACCTCAAAAGAGTGACCACACATTACGGTCACTCTTTTTTGTCCGAAGAAAGCCTTACTGGCAGGACGAAATGTAGAAATTATACGTTGGTCCTGTGAATTCCTGCTTGACTCTTTATCTGACCTTCTACCTTGTTCCGCTTATTATTAGTATAAACATATTTGTGATTATGACAGAAGACCTAAAACAACTTATTCAAGATGCCAGAAAAGGTGACGCGACAAGCCAGGTTTCTCTTGCGACACGGTACCGTGATGGTGATGATGTGCCTAAATCCACACTAAAGGCTATATGGTGGTATGAAAGAGCCCGTTTTATTGACGAGGCATCAGATGATGATCCTGATTTTGCCGTGATTAATTATGCGGCTCTATGCGAAGACCGCATCTATCTCGCTCATCCGCCGATTGTCCGTCCGTTTCTCAAATGCGTGGGAGCCGTTGCGGGATGGTTGGCACCGTACCTTTATTACAAAGAGCCGGATTATCTGTTAGACAGGATGTGGAATATGCTCAAGCTGGTGTCCAAGACCATTTTCGGTTTTATTTTGGAATTCTTTTGGGAGATTTTCATTGTTGTCGGACCAGCGATATTAATCGTGTATATTCTTTTGTCAATAAGAAAATAATGGTTGGCTTTTTTCGTATTTTTGTAAAAACACTAATACTACAATACAATGGAAGGAAGTAAAAACAGTTTCGAGTGAAATGTCGCCATCCGATTTTTGAAACGCATATAACAATTGCGGAAAGGGCTTAAGAAAATACCAATATTACGCAAGGAGAATATGCGGCACTATAGATGTCTTGGATCGAGATAATGTTATTGAAGAGACAAGTTATGATGCCATTATCGGGCCGCCTGGCTCTTTGCGCGGCTTTTTCGCATAGGCTTGTAATATGGTATGTAATCATAATTATAAATAATCAAACAATTATGGCAAATAAAGCAAACAAAACTCCAACCAATACGAATTTTAGTAAAAGTTTCCGTACATTACGTTCTCTATTCTGCACAAATACCGGGAAAACGAGTTATGGAACATATCTAAATTCAGTCGAAGAATCAGCCAATCAGTATGGGACCTCATTAGTATCGTTGATCAAAGAACTTACATCCAATCCAATTTATAGGGATTTGGCTAAGCCTGGATATATTGATCCAATGTCTGAAGCTATGACTCGATTTGACTTATGGACTGCAGGATCTGTGAGAAAGCCAAAAACAATTCATAATTGGAAGGTAGCATATAAGGCTTTTGTGAAGTTTCATTTAGGTCAATACTATGGCCATATCTGGCTTTTCAAAGACTTGTCCCCACTTCAATTATGTAAAAGGATCGCCAAATCAGCAATATTTGCAAGTCCAGGGGTTGTCAAGGATGTTGTTGATGGCAAACTCGGTACAAAAGAAAATAAAACAGGTTTATGCGGCAAGATAAATCAGTGTAACAACGACAACAGCAATTGCATCGGTTGGAGGGGGATGAAAGGAAATCCATACGCATCTTGGGACCATTGCGCTCACGCCAGAGTTAATAATGCAAAAAGAGGAAGTCAGGTGAAAGATTGTAACGGCCTATTATGTATAGCAGATGACAACTCCTATGCAAAAAAACACATTAAGGCTGCCATTATAGAAAAATATAAACGGTTAGGCTTGGTGGGCACAGGTGTTTTTTCCGATTATGTGGCTTGCCACATTTGGGATAATCCAGATGATTGTCGCTACTATGCAAGCATAGCAAACTTGGTTCTTGTTCCTCGCGCCATATATGGTCTCACAGACCATTGCGATGAAGTCAAGGCTGTGTTGAGGCTTCGAGCAACTACTCTATTTGGAATGATAGCAACCCTTCCCAAAATGGATTCAGATGAAGAAAAAAAAGCTAAAGAAATTGACAAGGACTTGGACTGGAGGAAACCTTGAAGTTCTTACTTCTCCTATCCTCAGGCCATAAAAGGACAATACCTTGATTCAACGGTAGACGCGCTTCCATTACTTGTTCTTTGAATGTCCAAGCTATTCAAGGCCGACGAGGAGGGCTGCTCCGACCAGAATCCTGACAATCGCCGAGACAGTCTGCTGCTCATCGAAGCTAGGTCAAAGCCTGAATCCATTAAAGTATAGACACTGGTCTGTGCCTGTTTGGCAGTCTGCCCGTCACGCATTAGCTGCGTCAGCAGCACGCTGACCTTGTCACTCCACAGCCAGACCTTCCCAAGGGAGTCGAACGTGAAACCGATCAGAGTGATCAGTATCGGTCTCTCGTAATGCGCTATCAACCAGTGCAGGAACTTGGAAAAGGCGGCGACGCCAAGCGCACAACCGATGCCAATCAGGAATGTCTCACCGGGTGTCAGACCGCACTTTTTTCACCCGGAATAATAGCCACTTGTATCTGAACCAACTATGCCACACGCCAGGATTGGTGTACGAGAATCCAGAATGTTGCCTGTCGCCGACTCCATCGTGAATTTACGAAACGCCTTCAGCCTAAAGCTGGTCAGAAGCACCTGGAAGGCACATCATCGTGAAAATCTTGTAACCCGAACCCCGAGTTTTTCAGCCCGGTCTGGCCTCTGTGGGCATAGGCACATTATGTGCCTGAAAGCTTTTTGTAAAATCTTGAGTGCTCATAAGTGGCTTTAACGGGACAATACTGATTCCGTAATTTCCTGTCTTGCAACAATTGGAGACCGCTCTTCCAAGTGTGAAAAACTATGCGCACCTAAAGCGCAATCTGTCTGATAGTTAACAAGTTGGTGTTTCAGGTGCGAGTATATTCACATACCTGAGAGTCGGAGGCCTCTATGCAGGGCGTTCTATTGGTGTTCAGAACTTCCAAGTGCGAGAAACCGTGCGTACCTAAAACGCCAGCGGATTGATAGTCAGCGGATTGTTCTTCCAGGTGTGAATATATTCACGCACCTGAGCGTTATGGGCATATTATGGAATAGGGTGCGGAACATCAGAGCCGGACAATATTTATGTCAGGCTAATCTTAAAGGACGTGGGGTAAAAATATGCGATGGGGCTACTTGGTCTTGGAATGTCCAAGCCATTCAAGGGCGATGACGAGGGCGGCGCCGACCAGCATCCAGACGATCGCGGAGACGGTCTGCGGATTGATCATCGAGGCGAGGTCAAAGCCGGAATCCACCAAAGCCTGGACACCGGTCTGTGCCTGTTCAGCGGTCTGTCCGTCACGCATCAGCTGGGCGGTCAGCACGCTGACCTTGTCGCTCCACGGCCAGACCTTGACGAGTGAACCGAGCGTGAAACCGATCAGAGTGATCAGCGTCGGCCTCTCGTAATGCGCTATCAACCAGTGCAGGAACTTGGAGAAGGCGGCGATGCCGAGCACACATCCGATGCCGAACATAATGAGCACCGGCCAGTTGAGCTCGCTGATGGCCGACATAACATATTCATACTTCCCAAGGAGCACGAGAATGAAGCTGCCGGAGATGCCGGGAAGGATCATCGTGCAGATCGCGATCGCTCCGCAGATCAAGATGAACCAGGAAGCGTCCGTAGTCTGAGTCGGAGACAGAAGGCAGATGACGGCTCCGAGGATGGCACCGAAAACCAGCCAAAGCCCGTCGGTGACCTTCCATTTCTTGATGTCACAGAGCATATACACACCTGAGACGACTATAAGGCCGAAGAAGAACGCCCACGTCTGAATCGGGTGATACGCAAGCACATACTCCATCAGCTTGGCGAGCGAGAAGACGCTCACGATCACACCGACCCCAAGCCAAAGCAGGAATGTTCCGTGAATATATTTCCAGAAATCCTTGACCTTCCCTTGAAAAAGCAGCTTCCAGGAAGAAACCGAAAGCAGGGCGTTCAAAGCCTCGATCAGCTCATTGAATATTCCGGTGAGCAGAGCGATGGTTCCTCCGGAGACACCGGGAATGACATTCGCCGCGCCCATCGCGAAACCTTTCAGGGCGACAACAGCGTTTTTGACAATATTTGCCATAGTGGAATATTATTGAATCTTAGTCAGATAGCTTTTGATGACGGTGAAGCTGTCCATCTGGGAGACTTCCTTCCCGGCCGGGTCACTGATGACAAGGTCGAAAATATTACCGTCCATCTGGGCGCGTCCTATCTTGAAACGAGCCTTGGATGTGCGGGCCATATATTCAATGGCGAAGTCAGGATTCTTGACCAGCGAGATGAAAAGATCCGGCGCCTGCTCCTCCAGCACGTTCAGTTTGTAGCGGGAAGGCCTGCCGATCCAGTCCAGATCCTTCTTTGTGATGGTGGTCTGGATGCTGGTGATCAGACGGTCCTCGCTGCCTATCTTCCTGAAATCCTGAAAGAAGACGCTGCCTTTGATGTTGTGCGACCTGAAGAAATTCATTATCGCTGTCTTGCAGGCGTCAAATGAAGGCTCCTCGACATCAATGATGGCGACGTAGGAACGGATTTCGCCAAGGGGCACAATCCCTGTCGGGACCGTGCTCGAATGTTTCCTTAGACTGCTCTTCCTGAAAAAGTTTTTTATAAAATCAAACATAACTTACTGTTTTACAGAAGCTATCAACTCACGGATCTCGCTTTTCGCATCCTTCCATCTCGGGACATCGATCTTGGTGCCGATAACCTCGACGACCTTTGCAGCAATTATTGAGCCGACTTCTCCGCAAACCTTCAAAGGCATTCCGAGCGAGTGTGCGTAGAGGAATCCGGCGGCGTAGGTGTCACCCGCCCCGGTGGCGTCGATCGTGGCTGCCGGCCAGGCCTCAATATAGTGATATTCATCGCCTTGCTTGACCATCGATCCGTCCTTGCCGACCTTCACGACAGCGATCTCGCACTGGCTGGCGAGCGTGTCCAGAGCGTCGCGCGGCTCCTGCTTCGTGAACGCCCTCGCCTCGCTCTCGTTGGCGAAGACGATGTCCACATAGCGATCCACGAGATTGTGGAAAAATGCCTCGTTGGACTCGACCACATTGTACGACGCCATATCGATCGAGATCTTGCAGCCCGCTTCCTTGGCCATCTGTACGGCCTTGCGGATAAGATCCTGGTTCTGCACGAGATAGCCCTCAATATGGAAATAGTCGTAACCTTGGAAATATTCAGGTTTCAGATCCTCCGGAACCATTTCGAGCGCGGCTCCCATATAGTCAGCGAATGTCCTTTCAGAATTGGCTCCCGTGATGAAGCACATCGCGCGGCCGGAGCCTTTCGTGCCGGTCAGCAGTGTCGTCTTCACACCGTACTGCTCCAGCGTGCTCTTGTACAGATGCCCGAGCTCGTCATTCCCGATCTTGCCGATGAATCCCGAAGGCATTCCGAATATGGACGTGCAGGTGATCGTGTTGGCAGCCGAGCCTCCCGGAACGTACTTCACGCCGAACTCCTTCAACTTCGACCAGATGCGGTCGCCGGTCTCCAGATCCACGTGCTGCATACTCCCCGGAGGAAGATGGTACTCACGAAGCATTGTCTCGTCGGGAAACACCGCCAGGATGTCCGTCAGAGCGTTCCCTATCCCTAAAATTGATTTCATATCTTTGTATTTTGATATTCATTGCGTGCCAAATCACAAAGTTAAGGAATATTTGATTAAATTTGTAACTATGAACAAGAAGGTCGGGAATATTCTTAAATACGGGGTCTCCATCGCACTCGCGGCGGCGCTTCTGTATTTCTCTTTCCGCGGAGTCGGCTGGGCTGACTTTCTGGAAGGTCTGAAGGCCTGCCGCTGGGGATTCGTCATCCTTTCGATGCTGTTCGGGCTTTTGGCGTTCTGGTTCAGGGCCTTGCGCTGGCGCGAGCTGCTTCTTCCGATCGACCGGAGCACCACCCGCCTGACCTGCTTCAACGCCGTCAATATCAGTTATCTGGTGAATCTTGTCCTGCCGCGCGTCGGTGAGTTTGTCCGCTGCGGCTACATCACGGCGCATTCCGAAAGGGATTCCAAGGACAACGGCCGCCGCCTCGCCTCATACGACAAGGTGCTGGGGACAGCGGCGCTGGAACGTTCCGTGGATATGCTCGCGCTGGTCGCCGTGCTTGCCGTCTTCCTGCTTTTCACCTGGAAACGCTTCGGCGGATTCTTCTCCGAGAAGATCTTCGGAGCGGCCTCCGGAAGCATCAGCGTCGGCAAGATCGCGGTCTTGGTCACGTGCGTTTTTGCCGTGGTTGCCGCCATTTTGTGCGCAATCCTTTTCGCTGACAAATGGAAGCCTCTTGCCAAAGTGCGGGACTTCTGCAAAGGCATCTGGGCCGGTTTCATCAGCTGCCTCAGAATGAAGGGCGGCTGGAAATTCCTCCTCTTGACCGCGGGGATATGGCTCTGCTACTGGATGATGAGCGTCACCATCCTCTGGGCTCTTCAAGGAATATCCCCGGACTCCGTCAGCCCTGAGCTGGCCGCGGCAGTGGGCACTTTGCAGACCCTGAACCTTACGGACGCGATGTTCCTGATGATAGCCGGAAGCCTCTCCTCCATCGTCCCGGTGCCGGGTGGATTCGGAGCCTTCCATTTCATAGTCTCCTCGGCGATCTCCTACGTTTACGGCATCCCGGCGCAGTTCGGAATGATCTTCGCGACCCTGTCGCACGAGTCCCAGGCCGTGAACCAGATCCTGTGGGGATGCGTTTCCTGGATAAGTGAATCTTTACGAAAAACAAATAATCAATAAACAAAAAGAATTATGAAAGTCAAGAATTTATTCCTGATCGCAGCTGGCGTCCTTATGCTGACGACCACATTCACAGCGACCGCCAAGAAACTCCCGAAGGAGGTCAAGATGACCAAGGAGGTTCTGATGGACAAGATCAAGGGCGGCTGGGCCGGAAAGGTCATCGGCTGCTCCTACGGCGGACCTACCGAGTTCAAGTACGCCGGGTTTATGAACGATGAGATCGAGATTCCGTGGAACGACCATATGATCAAGTACTGGTTCGACAAGTTCCCTGGACTGTACGACGATGTGTATATGGACCTTACATTCGTGGAGGTGTTCCAGAAGGAAGGCCTTGACGCTCCGATCGAGTCGTTCGCGAACGCTTTCGCACACGCCCCGTACCCGCTTTGGCACGCCAACCAGCTCGGACGCTACAACATCCTCAACGGGTTGATGCCTCCTGAGTCCGGCCACTGGCACAACAACCCTCACGCCGACGACATCGA
>CAVCRL010000104.1:0-8875 GCA_963604455.1 Lachnospiraceae bacterium
CCGCTACCACCAGATCGAGACCCCCTACGGCCACGACGGCTTCCTCATCGAAACCTCCGCCATCGCCGAGATCCTCGCCCCTGCCATGCCGTAACTTCGAGGTCTATCCTGGAAAAGCGATTACCTTAAGTATCGCTCTCGTATCCAAATATCCAGAAACAGGTCATAGACTTGATAGACCCCTCGGTTGCAGGTCAACAATCCTTTGTCCAGCAAGCCTTTGACCGCTGAATTGACTGAACTTGCGGATGAGAGGGAATATTTCCGTACAAATGCGGATGATGTGATGTTGCGCGCCTTCCTTTCTTTTGAAATTACGATAAGCACTTGTTTTTGCTTTTCCGGCAACTGGTAGATCAAGTCCTCGTAAGTGTCGGAACTGAAGTCTATTACATAATCTATGGCCTCGGAGACATCCTCCTTGTGGCAACATCCGCCGTCTTGGGTTCTCATAAAGAGGATATTCATCAATTTCTGAAGGTAGAAGGTTGTCCCGTCAAACTCTTCATATAGTGTTGGAACCACATCCTTGTCAAGATGTTTTCCGGATTCTTCAAATAGCGAAGCGCAGAATTTTGAATATTCAACCTCCTCGATTCGAGGAAGATTGATGATGGTGGCACTTTGGTAGAAAGGCCTTGCTGATGAGGTGAACATCGTCCCCATCATTTCTCTTTGAGAGCCGGAAAAGATAAAATTGGCATTTGTGCAGTACTGTATGTAGGTCCTTAGAGCCGCCTCGACATTATTGTCATCAAATTTCAGAATCTGCTGAAACTCATCTATCGCCACCAGGCAGGGCTTGTCGGCGTTTTGAAGATACCGGAATATTTCGTTGAGGGTATTCGCAGGGTTTCTTATGTCTCCGATTTCCACTGACCAGGTTGGAACTCCTGTCGCATCGTATGAGATGCTGGCTTTCAGGGATGCAAGTGTGCTGATGAACCGTCCCCAGACTTTTTCACCTTTCGTCTTCAGCTCCTCCAGAATCGCTTTCCCCATCTTGTCCGCCATATCCGCAAGAGAGTTGGTGGAATATACATCTATGATGAATGTGTGATAGTTATCCTTTATTTTCTTTTGAGCAAAACAGTGCCTTATAAGGTCTGTTTTCCCATAACGTCTCGGAGAGATCAAGGCGATGTTGTTGCCGTTGGTCAGCAGTTCCACCACATCTTTTGTCTCTTTGACCCTGTCGCAAAAGTATTTAGCACCAGCATAACCAGTAGTGATGAATGGATTTGTCATATTCACAATGTATTACGATACAAATATAATATTTTATCACTTTATGATAATCATTTTATGATAAAATTTGTGCGCGGCGGAAAACAGGGGGGATTCTCCCGTTTGTGTTGGGGATTCTTATCGCTGTTGTGTGGAAGGTCGGCAAGGTAAGGGCGTGTGAAGAAAAGCGGTGTGGTTGCGAACGTTAAGGTGGTGGTATGTAGTGGGATTCGTGGCATTTAATTGATTGATATTTAGGCCTATGATGTTATTTCTGGTGCGGTTTCAACCATCAGGCAAGTGCTCTTGTCCTTGATTACCAGTTATTTATCCGCCATGCTCTCATTCTCAATGAGTGGCACTTAACTTCTTGAATATCAGTGAAAAATTGTATTGCCTTTAGTAGAATCAACCTAAAGGCATTTCTTTAATGCATTGAATATCATTACCTAATCCTCCACGCATTTCACGTATCCCTTTGCCACGGAGCCACCCCATAGGTGTTGTCATCTGCGAAAATATTACTATCTTAGCATCGTTTTAGGTCGAATGACCCGGAACGTACATATTAGGTGAAAGTGTTTTCGCACTGTCCTTTAACAGAAAATGTGGTAATTTTCAATGGAATAGGGACTTCGACAACACCATTTCATCTGTATTCGCTTGCGTGTACCCTACACTCAACGATACAGGTGTGGGGATTGTTTCTGTTTATTTATTCCAAGGTTTTACCACAGCCTCTGTTAAGATAAACGAATCGGCTCCACACTTTCTTTGTTTATAAAACTTAATCAGCATCGGGGCCGTGCCGAGACATATTAATGTTATGGATCTTAAAGTTGGTGATGTTGTGAGGATCAAATCGCTTGGGCCGAACATGACAGTCTGTTCTCTGTCTGACAAGATGGTTGAATGTATTTGGTTCTATGAGGGAACGTTCAGGACTGACTCGTTTATTCCTGAAATCTTGCTGAAAGTTGATAAGGATAAAGATGATGAGTAAGGTTGAGCAAGTAAAACTTCAGATTGATAATAACGGCATCTGGAGTTGGTGGAATAGTAAAGTAAGAGAAAAAGTTATGGAGAGTTTAATGCCGAATGAATCTTACCCACCGGAATCATTGGTAATACATTGGGCTTCAGTAATAATCTTTGATTATCACGATACGGTGTATAATGGACATTTATCTGCTGATAACCGTAATCCGAACGACGAAGACCTTGACCTGTTCACGAAAATCATTATTACAATTTTTTATGAATATGGCCTTGTCGGTGAGTTCGAAAACTTCGATGAGCTTTACAATAGGATAAAGTTCGATTTGAAGAAAAGGGTCGGAGAGTCCGACAGGTATGAGAAAAGGAACTAATTAACTTAAATATTGTTATGAGGAAAATAATTTTACTGTTAACCATTGCGTCCGCGGTTTTTTCGGGATGCGATAAATACGATGATTCATCAATCAAATCGGATATCAATGACCTTAAGCAACGTGTGGCCGCTCTTGAACAGCAATGCAAGATGATGAACGAGAACATAACTTCTATCCAGTCCATATTGTCTGCTGTTCAAAAGCAGGATGGAATAGTCAGTGTTACGGATTTGCCGGATGGAGCGGGATATTCTGTGTTGTTCTCTTCCGGTAAGTTGATTTACCTGTATAATGGCAAGAATGGAGCTGATGGACGAGATGGTATTGACGGCAATACTCCGCAAATAAGCGTGAGAATAGATTCGGATGGAATCTATTATTGGACTATTGACGGTGAATGGATGGTAGTCGATGGGAAGAAAGTCAAGGCTATCGGGGCAGATGGAAAAGACGGAACTAATGGAAAAGATGCGATCACACCACAACTTAAGATAGAGGATGACTTTTGGTACATCACCTATGATGAAGGCAAGACTTGGATTAAATTGGATAGGGCGAAAGGAGACGATGGCAAGGATGGCAGCGATGGCAAGGATGGAGACAATATATTCAAAAGTGTTACCACGGAGGATGGATATGCCGTTTTTGTGTTAAACGATTCGGAGCATACAGCAATCAAGGTACCACTCGCCAGCAGTCTTGCCGTGACCAGCTTGAAATATATTCCTGAATATTCCGATTTGGGCGCCGTTGTGACGTATTCGATAGTGGATGAGAAACTTGTTCCACAGCCATTCTTGATGAAGTTTGAAGTTTTGCCATCGGAGATGGTTGATTATATCGTCAAGAATTGGAAAGAGTGCTTGTCCGCAAAAGTTGTTTATACCCACCATGGCACCCGAGCCGAGGCGGGCGATTTCGTGGACATGGAGATAATGAGCGTGACTGGAGAGGATGGCGTTTTGTTGGTTGAGATTGCAAGTGATAGCCTTAGTTACGAAGATATATTGTCTAAGACATCTGATAATTATAGGCCCACAAGGCTGGATGCTTACATCAGTGTGTCCATATCAATTAACAAGAATGTGATTCGCTCTGATTACATATGCCTTTATCCTGTTCGACAGGGGGATATTGAGTACGAGACGGAAGATGTCAAGCCACTTTGGGCTAAAAGTAGTAGTGTTGTTTGGTGCGACCTTTGGAATAATCGTCCTATGGGCTATTATGGATATGATGATTCTTATATTGCCGGACGAGGCAGAATACTTATTACAAAAGAATATGATAATACTCTTAGTTGTGAATTTCGTCATGATAAATTAAGATCAATTGTATTCCCTCACCCGATGATTTTTGATTTGATGTATTTTTCTGGCGTGAATCTGACATCAATAGATTTTAATGGGGCAATAACAACAAATTTCATATCGTTCTTCAAGTGTAAGAAATTAGCAGCTTTGGATTTATCTAAAGTTATTGTTAAAGGTGGAGGTGATGATCGAGGGATTTTCAGAGAATGTGCAGAACTGAGGACTTTGGACTTGTCTAACTTCGGCACATATAATATGACAGATATGCAGTATATGTTCTACGGTTGTGAAAATCTTGCCTCTTTGGATCTCTCAAATTTTGACACGAGAAAGGTAACGAACATGAGAGACATGTTCGAGCGTTGCTCAAGTCTTAAATCGTTGAATCTTTCTGGCTTTTCTACTGAAAATGTTACGGACATGAGTAAAATGTTCGAAGGTTGTTCAAGTCTTGAATCATTGGATCTTTCCCACTTTGACACGAGGAGTGTTTCGGATTTCGGTATGCATCGTATGTTCTATGGCTGTTCGAGTCTTAAATCATTGGATATTTCCCACTTTGACACAAAGAACGTGACGTATATGGGGCTCTTGTTTAATGGATGTGAAAAATTAGAGGCATTGGATTTGGCCAATTTTGATACTGGAAAAGTAACAGGAATGTCGTCTATGTTTAAAGGATGTTCAAATCTTAAATCATTGGACTTATCAGTTTTTTCTACTGTGGCCGTGAAATCAATGAGTTCTATGTTCAGTGGTTGCTCAAGTCTGAAGTCTTTGAATCTGTCCAGTTTTGACACAAAGAATGTGACTTTTATGTCGTCTATGTTTAGCGACTGCTCAAACTTGCCATATCTAAATCTGTCAAATTTCGACACAAGTAACGTTACTAATATGTCATCAATGTTTTCGGGTTGTTCTGGCCTGAAAAGTTTAAATTTATCAGGATGGACGATAAAAAACACAGTTAAGGTGGAGAATATGTTCGAGAACTGTGATAGTCTTAAAACAATCCAAATGACAGGATGCGATGAGGAAACCATCTCAATGATTCGCAGCGTGATGCCGGAAGGGGCAAGAATAGTACAATAACTCAAATTCGTATGGGAAAAATTATAGCCACGAATCCAGGCAATTTACTACGAGAATATCTGCTAATTATTGTAAAAGATAATTCTTGATTATGTGTGAAATCAGATTTAACGTGACGGATGATGAACTGAGAGTGTGGATTGATACATATCTCGCTAATGTTCATCAGTTAAGAAACCAATTGAGAAATCAGCCTTGTTTACAATTCATAGACAAAGCCTGGTTTCCAAGGATTAGTAATGAAGCCTTTAAGCAATGGAATGACATCCTATCTAGAAATGTTGCATTGCTTCACAACTGTACATCTGTTGATGATTTGATGGAGAGGCTGTGGGATATTAGGGATCATAGTGGTATAGTGGGCATCGGGGGAACCACGGTACATATGACAGCGGAGATTTTGGCCACTCAGTTGGATTTGGATATGAACGCAAACTGCTGGTCAATGACCAGCAACTTCATGACTTCATTTTGTGACAGAAATTACATCACAAGAGAGGCTCTTGTAGAAAGGGTAACTGCCGCTGATGATCGATTGGTCGCAATGACTCTAATGGATAGAATCATCTTTGTGAATTCGCTGTTGCGTTCAAATTCATTGGAAGTGATTAACCGACAATAGATTAATATGAGCCAAATAAGCAACTTATGAAACGAGTAATTCTTAATCAAATCAAGATTGTGGTAATTCTCCTTCTTGCACTTGTAGGATGTGCCGAGAAAGAGACTCAGGTAGAGGTATCATCGGTGTCCTTGAATACGGCGACAATTGAGATGGTTGAGGGAGAGACTTTCAGCCTTGTCGCCACCGTCCTGCCGAAGGACGCTGAATATGATGGAGTGATCTGGGCTTCGTCCAACGCCTCGGTTGCCGGTGTGAATTCTGGCACAGTCACTGCCATCAAGGAGGGGACAGCCACAATCACCGCCAGTGCCGGAGGCAAGTCCTCAACTTGTACAGTGAATATTTCTACGAAAGTGGTATCTGTAACGTCAATCACTCTTGATAAGAGAAACCTATCTATCAAAGTTGGCGAAAAAGAAGCTTTAATGGCAACAGTATTACCTGAAAATGCGACGGACAAAACTGTGGCGTGGTCGTCCTCCGACGAGTCGGTTGTCAAGGTTGACAACGGCAAAGTTACAGCCATCAAGTCCGGCAAGGCCACCGTGACAGCAAAATGTGGCGGCAGGACCGCCGAGTGCGCAGTAACCGTAACCGTCCCGGTGTCGTCTGTAACCCTTGACAAGACCACGCTCTCTTTGGCCATAGGTGAGTCTGCTATCTTGACCGCCACAGTGAGACCCGATGATGCGACGGACAAGACTGTAGTATGGTCTTCTTCAGATGAATCCATTGCAAAAGTCGCTAACGGAAAAGTGACGGCTAAAAAATTGGGTATAGTAACTATAACCGCAAAGTCAGGAAAATGTACTGCAGAATGTGTGGTGAATGTCACTAACGCAAGTGTTGAGTCCATCACTTTGGATAAGACCAGTCTGTCGTTAAGCGTCGGGGAAACAGCAACTCTTGTGGCTGATGTAAAGCCCTCAAATGCGGCAACAGTTACGTGGAGTTCTTCGAATCCTTCTGTCGCCACTGTCAAGGATGGTGTCGTGGCTGCTGTCGGTCTTGGCGTAACAGAGGTTTTAGCAGAAGTTAAAGGGAAGTCGGCAAAATGCTTGGTCAATGTGTTCGATAGCAGTAAAAAGGATTACTTTTACTTTTGCACCTCACATGGTACAAATGACGTGACTTTTGTGGGTCCTACCCTTGAATACTCTTACGATGGTATTAATTGGCAAAAATGGAATACGGGCGAAGGCAAAAATTGGTTGAAACTAACGACAGACTCCAAATTGTTTTTGAGAGGAGTAGAAGGTTTGTCAACAAAGGAACGAATGGCCAGATTTCGGTTTAAGACTACAGAACCTAATGTCATATGTAGGGGAAATGTTAATGTTTTGTACTATTATTTATCGGAACTAGTTGAGGTAAAAACCCCTTATGCATTTAGTTCTTTATTTGAAGGAGCGGAGGCATTAATTACTGCACCTGATTTACCGTTGAAGTCGCTCTCTGAATATTGTTACAAAAATATGTTTGAGGGATGTTCATCATTGATTGCCGCTCCGGAATTGCCTGCTCTCAATCTATCTAGAGGGTGCTACGAGATGATGTTTTATGGCTGCAAATCATTGGCAAAGGCTCCAAAAGAACTACCAGCTAAGCAATTGTATGCCGATTGCTATAATAGTATGTTTAAAAGCACTGCAATTTCAGAGGCTCCAATAATATGTGCCACATCTACGGCAGAGGGAAGTTGTAAAAATATGTTTACTGGGTGTAAATCGTTAAAGAAAGTTCAAACTTCTCTTCAGGCTACTTCTTTGGCTAGGTCGTGTTATGAAGGAATGTTTAGTTCGTGTGTATGTTTAGAAAACGCTCCATCTTTACCCGCTACTGAATTATTTGGGTTTTGTTATAGAGAAATGTTTTTAAACTGTAGATCATTGATAAAAGCACCATTCTTGCCTGCTATTAAGGTAGGGCTTAATAGTTATAAGCGAATGTTTAAAGATTGCAAGTCTCTGAAAGAATGCCAAGATGAACTACCTGCAACAATTATTATGAATGAAAGCTACTGTGAAATGTTTAGTGGTTGTGTCTCGTTGATAAAAGCACCTAATATTCTTGCAACGACTATAGGAGAACGATCTTGTAGCAGGATGTTCTATGGTTGTTCATCAATGACGAAAGCACCTGATATATTACCGGCTACAACATTGGATGTTGGCTGCTATGAGTGGATGTTTTATGGATGCTCTTCAATCACAAGAGCTCCTGTTTTGCCAGCACATCGTATTGTTGATGAGAGTTATTGTTATATGTTTGATGGATGTTCAAAACTTAACAATATTAAGTGTATGGCTATTTATTCTTCTTGGAATTGTACTGAATCTTGGGTTAAAGGTGTGGCGTTGTTTGGCACTTTCATAAGGAATTCCAATAAAGGTAAATATGATTATTATGACATTTGGAAAGGCGGTAGCAGTGGCATTCCGCAAGAATGGACGGTGGTCGAAGTTGATGAATAGAACAGGTCATTAATTATTCTTGATATGATTGATATAAAGTATTTTAGGAAGATGACTTATCTTGTCTTGGCGAACAACACTACACGGATGTCTGCTCGTGAGGTTACGGAAGAGTTGAATCGTTCTTTTGGATGCAATTATTCCATTGCTTGGGTTCGTCGGCGGTTGATGGACTTGGCGAGAACTGACAAAGATTTTGCCTATTATCGTTCCTTCCATCCAACCAGAGTGAAATTCTCAGTGTACAAGTTTAAACATATATAGAATGAACGACTCTGTATAGACTTGCTGTCAATTCACATAAAGAGTGAAGATGACTTTAACGGTACTCGCTATAACGCAACAAGGCACCGTTGATTTTCCGGGACGAGGAACGGCGGTGCCTTTTGAATTCGGGGAGTCTAATATTCCTCGGCAATCTTTCGGAAGTGACGCTTGGGCAACGTTTTCGGGCTAAAATGTCTCTCTAGAGTGTTGCGGAACACTATTGGGAAACGAAAATGACCCAAAGCGTTGCACGAGGGCTCTTGAGTTCCTCAAGGCCAATGGTGACACTTTATGGAAGCAGTTAGGATTGTGGTTCTCTCTTTTATGTGCCCGAGTCGAGACCTATAGGACCTATTCGGATTTCCGAGGTGGGTTGTTTGAGTGCCTTGCCGAGAGTTCTGAGTGGAGACTGTGCGCATCAAAAAGTGGTTTCTTTGGGGGTATCATCGAAAATATTTCTGTTTTTTAAGAATTGTATATGTTTCTTTCTGTTTCCTTTCATTT
>CAVCRL010000105.1:0-8815 GCA_963604455.1 Lachnospiraceae bacterium
GATGCTGACCTTGTATATCGAGTTAGCCTTTGCGGGTCTGCCTTTTGTCATATGCGTGTCGCGTTGTTTAATTGTCCAAATATACAATTAAATCCGGAAATACGCAACACGTCAGCCGTTAATTTTCAAAAATTTAGCTATTAATTGTATAAATAATTGCAAAAGTCAGAATGATTACGCATTGGAATTTTATATCAAGAACAGCGATCCCACCCTGGAAATACACTTCACGTTCCAGTCGATTCTTGATTATGATTCCTGGACCGTGGTCGACTATGGCAAAGACATAAGGTTTGACGGCGAACTTTCGTCAGGAGAGTGGACGAGAGTCATCTGTCCGTTGAAAGACTTTAGCTGCGGTCCGGAATGGTCATCGGAAAATTATTGGAAGAAACTGGACCGGCTGACTTTCTGGACAGCATCAGATGGAAGAAATGATTTTTACCTCGACGAAATCCGTATCAGGAAGATACTCTGAACGATGTCGATGGCAATTAACTATCGCATGCAGAGCCATTTCCACACAGGCATCACCTTGACGGATACGTCTCCCTCTGTTATATCCCTCTCGTCAGACATCGTGATAATCAATCCTCTATATTCAGGATATGCTCTAAGGAATTTCACCAATCCTCCGACTTCCCGATCGTACGTGGCAAGACTGTCGATGCTATATGAGACTTGTATGGCAAGTTTGGCTTCCGGGACACAAAAGTCAACCTCTATATTTTTATTGTAATAGAAGAGTCTCGTCTCCTCCTTCGTGTTTGTGTACTTAGTGTTCAGAGAAACCGCCACAATGTTCTCCAGTAGTTTGGTCTCACCATCAATCAGAAAAAGGTTAAGAATCCCATTGTCCATAAAGTAACGCTTACGGATAGTCTCCCGCTCAGAAAAAGGAGATACCAGATTGGGCAGAGAGAACATCAGAAAGGCATCCTCCATAAATGACAGGTAACCCTTAAGGGCGGGCAGGCTTAGACTTTCTCCCGAGGAAACAATAATATGTCTGAGCCTCTGTAATGAGCACGGCTGCATCACATTGTCCGCCAACTTTCTGACCAGAAGCCTCAATGCTCCCGAATTCCTTATCCCATTCCGCTCCACGACATCCCCCAGAATGACCTTTTGATACAAAGAACTCAGCCATTCCCTGCTGTCGAGAAGATTGAAAGACTCCGCAAACCCTCCGGAATGTAGATATTTCGCAAAAGCGCGTACTACTTTGGATACTGTTACTGAATCATAAAGCCAATTTCTGCCAAGGGAAACACCTTCATACGACAGATACTCCTCAAAAGAAAAAGGGAAAATATCCTTAGGGACATAACGTCCCCCCAACGTCGTGGCGATTTCGGAGCTCAGCATTTTCGCGTTGCTCCCGGTAATCATCACCCTGTATTTAGAATCAGCAAGCCTTCTGGCGAACTTTTCCCATCCCGCGACATTCTGAATCTCATCCAGATAGACCAACGGTTTGGCTTCACCGAAGAGTTGAGAATAGGCATCCAGCATCACACCAAGTTCCGAAGCCTTTATATTCGATAGCCTTTCATCCTCAAAATTAATATAGATAATATCTTCCCGCCCGGCTTTGCCGGCCCGGACGCGTTCCTGAATATCATAGTAAAGCAGGTAAGACTTACCGGCGCGCCTCGGCCCGATCAATACATAGCAGACACCCTCATCGAAGGTCACATTCCTATCCTGCACCTGATAGTTTAATACTTCCCTCTGTTTTTCCAGGATAATCCGTTTGATCAGTTCTATGTCCATAACACACGATATTAAATATAGTTTCGCAAAAATAAGAAAAAATTCTAACTATACTTAACATTTTTGGAAAAACTCCACGGAAAGCGCAAGATGCCCGATCAGGTCGGGCATGACGAAGGAGGGGTCGGGCAATGACTAATATTTTCCTGTTCCGTGCAATTTTTCTTCCAAACATTTCCCGATTTCGTGCATTTTTGCTTTAAAACATTTTGTGATTCTGTACAAATGGAATATATTCGCATTGTATTATAATATTCTATCGTTCATTATGGAATCAACGGTGTTCAGAAGAAAGATATATGGAAAGATGCTGGACTGGAAAAAACGATCGTCTGGTAAGACTGCATTGCTGATAAAAGGGGCACGGCGTGTCGGTAAATCAACCGTCGCAGAGGAATTTGCGCGGAATGAATACGAGTCGTTCATATCGATAGACTTCTCGATTGCCGAGACCGAAATCTTGAAACTGTTCGACCACATCTCGGACCTGAACTTTTTCTTTCTTCGGCTTCAGTCGCTTACCGGGAAAAGCCTGACAGAGAAAAAGTCCGTCATAGTCTTTGACGAGATCCAGCTTTGTCCGAAGGCTCGGCAGGCGATTAAACACCTTGTGAAGGACGGGCGGTATGACTACATAGAAACCGGTTCGCTGCTCTCCATAAGAAAAAATGTCAAGGATATCGTCATTCCGAGCGAAGAAACCCGGATTTCCATGTACCCGATGGATTTCGAGGAATTTCTATGGGCCATCGGGGAAAAGCCGGTCTATGACCTCATTGAATACTCTTTTGCAAACGTCCGGTCATTGGGCGATGACGTAAACAGGGCAGTCCTACGCTATTTCAGACTATATATGCTCATTGGGGGAATGCCGCAGGCGGTCGAGGCTTATCTGTCCCATAATGACTTCGCCGCCGTGGATGCTGTGAAAAGAAATATTCTGGAACTTTATTCTGACGATTTCCGTAAGATAGACCCGTCGGGAAGGGCTTCCGCTATGTTCAAGGCAATACCTTCCGAACTGTCGCGCAATACCTCCGGCTACAAGGTGGGCAGCGTGGTCGAAAACGCTCGCCCGTCAAGGATGGGGGAACTGTTTTCCGATATTGGGGACTCAATGACGGTGAATTTCGCAAACCATGCCAATGATCCGAGCGTAGGTCTTGCCCTCCACGCCGACTACAACAACTTCAAGATGTATCTGGCCGACACCGGACTTTTCGTCACCCTCGCCTTTATGGACAGGGACTACACTGAAAATGATATATACCGCAAGCTTCTCTCGGATAAGCTTTCCGCCGACTTGGGGCATGTCTATGAAAACATCACCGCCCAGATGCTGAAAAGTGCCGGGAACGAGCTTTTTTATTACACATTCAAGGAGACGACTCCCGGTTCCGGCACTGAAGGGCACGATGCCTGCCGTAGCTACGAAGTTGATTTCCTGTTATCAAGGAAAGACAAGGTGTGCCCCATTGAAGTGAAGTCCTCAGGCTATAACTCCCACAAGTCTCTTGACAAATTCAAAGAAAAGTATCAGTCTCGGATTCTACAAAACTATCTGCTCTACACCAAAGACCTGCGCAGAGAAGGTGACCTCCTCTATCTCCCGGTATATATGGCCGGGCTGCTATGACCTGATTCCGCTATATTTGTCTCTGTTATGAAAGCCGTCGTCGCCATGGACTCGTTCAAGGGCTGCCTGACTTCAGGCGAGGCCGGGCTTGCCGCCGCATCCGTATTCGGGGCGGGGGAGTGCGAGGCCGTCCGACCAAGGCCGGAGACAATGAATTAATTGCAAAACTCGGAATACTTAACATTTCTGGGAAAACTCCCCGGCAGCAAAAGATGCCCGATCAGGTCGGGCATGACGAAAGAGGAGTCGGGCATGACGAAAACCGTCATTGCCGTGCCTGCTCTCCCCGTCATTGCCGGCCTCGACCGGCAATCTCTTCCCTGCCGGCAATCTGCCTGACCGGCAATTTCCTCTGCACAGTTATGGTGTAAGACCACAGTGGGATGTGGGTTTCTACCTGTGCTGACTGTTGGCGGCACGAAGGTCGGCAAGGGAGACGTTTTCGTTGCGGTAGCGGGCGTCAGGGTTCAGCTCGCCTTTGGCCAGAAGCGGGTCATCCTCCACCTTGGCGAAGCGGATAGCTTTCTGCGGGCAGTTCTGAATGCACGCGAAGCAGAACTCGCAGTCTCCCGAGGTCTTGACGGCTTCGCCGTCCAATGCGTAATTGCCGCGAGGGCACATATCCACGCACACTCCGCATTGGACGCATGCGTCCGTTATGACAAAGTACTTCTCACTGCGCTTGAGGAAACCGACCTCCGGGTCGATGCCGGTGTATGCGATGAAGCCGTTGTGCTGCATACGCTCTGCCTCCGTGGCAGGCTCCACCCAGTGTTTTCTCTCGCTGAGTTCAGCCTTGATCCTTGACAGATTCTCCGGAATGTGCTTGTCGATCTTGCGCTGTTCGTTCATATCGAAGTTAGGCAGCCAGTTGTCCACCATTATGATGGTGGCGATGTAGTCGAACGGTTTGCCGGCCTTTTTCGACACCTCGTCCCAGATTTCGGCGGCGTTGCTGCTCCTGTTGCCGTAGGTGAGGACAGCAAACTTGTAGTCAGCTTTCAGATTGGCCTTCTGAATGAAACATCTGACCATATTCGGCGGCATATGGCCGTAAATCGGATAGACGATGCCTATCTCATCGGCCTCGAAGTCAAACTTCTCCGCCTTCATCAGCTGCGGGATGCTGAGGAGCTCCGTGTTTTCGTCCGCAAGCCGCCTCGCGATGTAGAGGCTGTTGCCTGTTCCGGTAAAATATAGGATTACCCGTTTGCCCTTCTTCCTCGAGCAGGAGGTAAGGCTTGGCAGTCCGACGGCCGTGGCCGCCAGCCCCATAGCGACTGTCCCGAACATTGACTTCAATGCCGTGCGTCTTGTGATTTTCTTGTCTCCGATCATAGCGGTAAATATTCTTTCCGGCTGCAAAGATATTATGGTTCCATCTTGTGGCTGCTACCATAAAGTCGGCAAAAATATCAGTTTTTCCCGAATTTGTATTGCGTGTGACTTCGCGTCTAATCCCTGTAGTCGGACGGCTTCATCCCGAGATTCTGCTGCACATAGCGGCTGAAATAAGCCGGTGAGGAGAATCCGAAGATGTCGGATATGTCCACGAATGACAGTGATTTGTCCCGGAGCAGGCGTGTGATGTCCAGAATCGTGTAGCGGTTTATCCAGTAGTTCGCCCCATAGCCGCTGGCTTTCTTGGACACTTCAGAAAGATACTTCGGGGTGACGCAGAGTTTGTCCGCATAGTATGTCACCTCGCGGTGCTCGCGGCAGGTGCCCTCAAGGCACAGCAGGTGGGCAAGATATCCCTCTTCCGAATCAAGCGGAACCTCTCCTATCCTGTGGGTGACCATTATGTCTTTCTGTCCTTCCATAAACGAATCAGCGTCTTGTGGCTTACGAATATTACAGATTCTTTCCGAAGAATTCGGTGAGCTTGCCAACCGACTGGTCGACATACTCCGGCACATAGTAGGTCTTGATATGCGTGGCACCGGGGATGAGAAACAGTTCTTTGTTCTGAGTCCCGGTCGCGCGACTGTAGCATTGCTCGGTCATATAGAACGTGTCGGCGACGCTTCCGGCAATCATCAGCAGCGGTTGGTCGATAAGGTACATATTGGCCGAAGCGTCGAATGCCATCAGATCCACGAGACTGCTCTTGGTGTAGCGGAAGGTGGAATTAGGATGGGCATATCTCTGAAGGTAATAGGTGTAACCTTCACGGTAGAGGTCAAAAGGCAGTTTCGCTGCCTGTTCCGGTGTCACTCCGCTCATGTCGCCCACATATTCTATCTCATCGCCTTCGGCTTCCTTCTGACGGGCGGCGCAAGCATCGGCAAGTCGCTCCTGAACATCGTTAATTTGTGAATCGAGGAAACCGTTGCGGCGCACCAGTCCCGTGTTGAACATACTCAATGTGGCGACGGCCTTGAATCGTTTATCGGTCTGTGCCGCAGCCAACGTATAGCCGCCACCGCCACAGATGCCGAGAATGCCTACGCGTCCAGCATCCACACCTGGATATTGCAGCAGGATGTCGGCGGCACGATGGATGTCCTCGATGCGGTAAGCGGGTTTGTCCGTATTGCGCGGCTCGCCCTCGCTTGCTCCCTGATAGGCGGCATCGAAGGCAAGGCAGATGTAGCCCGCTTCCGCCAACCGCTGGCTGTACAGTCCCGCCACCTGCTCCTTCACGCCGCCATTGGGATGCGCCACGACAATGGCTGGATAGCTTTTCGTCTCGTCATAGCCTGAAGGCGTATAGACATTGGCGGAAATTTTCAGTCCGTTCAAATTGTATGTAATGGGGTGAATGTTCACTGCCCCTTCCTTATTATCCGTCAGGGCATCGTCATAGACCAATCCCCAAGGGTTGCTGTTGTGGCTCTTGAAATTTGACATATCAGCCACTGCGTATGCCCTGTTCTCTTTCATTTCCTGTGCGTTTAATGTGCCGGACACGGCTATGGCCGCAAGCAGCACGGTTGTTAATGTCTTTTTCATATTCATATCATTTTTTAATCGGCGAGCCACCGAACACATCGCTCATTTCCATCGAGTCAAGTTCCGTGTCGATGCTCCACAGTTCTTCTTTAGTCAGAAGAATGTCCACGGCTCCGGCGTTTTCCTTCAGCCGTGAGAGGTGTCTGGTGCCAGGAATCGGGACAACCCACGGACGCTTGTTCATCATCCAAGCAAGGGCGACCTGAGAAGGTGTGGCGTGGTGTTCCTCGGCAAGATGGTCAAGAAGGGCGAAGAGAGACTTGTTCTTCTCAAAACTATCGCTGCGGAACTGAGGCATTGACGCGCGGTAGTCAGTCCTGCTGTCGAACCGAGAGCCGGCATTATAGCACTCTGTCAGAAGGCCGTTGGCCAAAGGCGAGAACGCCACAAATCCGATCCCGAGTTCCTCAAGGGTAGGAAACAACTCCTCATGCTTTCTGGCCATCATTGAATATCTGTTCTGTACCGCCGCGACCGGGCATACCTTGTGCGCCCTGCGCAGATATTCCTCAGTGGCCTCGGATATCCCCCAATGCAGGATTTTTCCCTCCCTGATGAGGTCTGCCATCACTTCGGCGACAACTTCAGGTTCGATGTGTGGGTCGATGCGGTGCTGGTAATAGAGGTCAATATGATCAGTCCTGAGACGCCTCAGGGACTCCACTACGGATTTTCGGATTGTCTCCGGCTGCGAATCCGGTATGAGCTTGTGAGGCCTGGCCGATTCCGGATCGTCAAAGGTCAGTCCGAACTTGGTCGCGATGACGATCCTGTTACGGAACGGAAGCAACGCCTCTCCGAGGAGTTCCTCGTTGTCGTGCGGCCTGTCCGGCGTGCCATAGACCTCCGCTGTGTCGAAGAAGGTGTAGCCCATATCGACGGCGTATGCCAGAAGTTCCGTCATCTCTTTCCGGTCCGGCGGCGCTCCGTATGCGTGGCTCATTCCCATACATCCGAGGCCGACCGCCGACACCCTCAGTCCGCTTAGTCCTAATGTACGATATTCCATTGTCTTAGTCTTTCATCTTTACACTCAGGAAGAATTTCTCTGCATCCTCCTTGGACATATTGAACACTCTTTCCTCCTTGTTGAGGCCACGGATCCGCGCCATCTCATCATCCGTCAGTTCAAAGTCGAATATGTTGATGTTCTCCTGAATATGTTGATGGCTCTTAGAACCAGGAATGACGGAGAATCCTTCCTGAATATGCCAACGGAGAATTATCTGAGCGGCACTTTTACAGTGTGCCTGTGCGATGGAGGTGATCACAGGATCCTTAAGGAGCATTCCGTTTGACATTGCTCCTCCGAGCGGGAACCAGCATTCCACTTGAATATTGTTCCGCTTGGCTGTCTCTCTCATCTCCAGCCTCTGCGCATACGGGTGGCATTCCATCTGAAGGACGGCCGGTTTAATGTGTGCCTCTTTCATAAGGAGATCGAAGGCAACGCTGTCTGTGTCAAAATTGCTGATTCCCAATGTACGGACCTTGCCCATCTCAACAGCTTTCTCCATATCTCTCCACGCTCCGACAAAATCCCCGACAGGTTGGTGTACGTACAAAAGGTCGATGTAGTCAATCTGCATTCTTTCCAGCATCTTGTCAATGGCCTCCAATGTCTTGCCTTCGCCATATTCCGTAGGCCAGATTTTGCTTGTGATCCAGATTTCCTCGCGCGGGACTCCGCTCTCCTTGACAGCCAGTCCCACACCACGCTCGTCATTGTAGGCGTGCGCCGTGTCTATGTGGCGGTAGCCGGCCTTCAATGCCGCAAGACAAGACTGCTCGCAGACATCATCCGATGGCTGGAGATATGTTCCAAGGCCGAAGCGTGGCATCAGGGATCCATTGTTCAGTTCAACTACGGGGACACCGACTGCCGCCGTTGCCTTGTCTTGCGCGAAAGCGGTGCCGGCAGTCATCGTTGCCAACGCCGCAACAGTTGTGATAAATCTTTTTTTCATATTCATCTGTATTTAGTTGTCCTTGTTTGACGGTGCAAAGTTATGGACAACTCCTGTGACAGATGTTACGAGAATTTCGGGAGAAACTTCACTTTTTGCGGATTCGGGAGTGTCACGGCTTCTCAGGATAATACTTTCAGACAGAATTGCCATTCAGCAAGCCAATATGCATTCCTTGGCCGATGTGTCAGCCGTGAAATGTAACTTTTTGATATTGAATATATTCGTAAATGCTGCCCTCTGGATTTGACTGGCAGGATGTCGCAATTGGCTAAAGTTCAGTGCTTTAGGTTTTTGCGCAATTCGTTTATTTGCTCGATCCGCAGAATTTCCAGAGTTTGTATGCTCTTGTTATACGCTTGGCGATCAAATCGTAGTCCTTCCAAGAAAACGGAGAAGGGTGTAGGGGAGCCATCGCTTTCTTGTTGAACAGCTTGTCATATTGCTGAATATATTTTTGAAAGTAATAGCATTCCACAAA
>CAVCRL010000106.1:0-8740 GCA_963604455.1 Lachnospiraceae bacterium
CTGAAAGGCATAGAACGAAGTAAGCGTATAGGGAAAACCATAAAACGGCTATTCTGGAGTTGTGCCGCAATTGTCTCTATTGTTGTAGTAGGGAAGATTGTCATCGGAAATATTGAACGGGTTCCAAATTCACAAAACTTTTATAAAGGTTCTCAAGTAAGTACAAAGACGGACAACCATCAAACCACCATAAAACAATCAGAGTCTCAAGCATCTCGCTTAACAGGGAACTCCAATAACATTGAATCTTTGGAAAAAGAACTTGAGACAAAACTTAGAGGGATGGAAATGGCCAAACGATATGGAGATCCTATAAACCGACAGACTTTGAATGAGGCGGAATCATTACTCAATAAAGTCAAGTCCTCTTCAAGATATAACCATTATCAACAAAGAATAAACGCTCTGAAATAATGAAAAGGACGATAATAACTCTTTGCTTGTGCCTACTTTCATTCTCGCTATTCTCACAAACTATAGAATCAGCGAGAATGAGAATGAATAATGGTCAGTATGATATAGCGAAGGCTTATTGGAAGGCTTTAAATGATAATTACAACAAATATGCAAGCGAAATCGCCGTATGTGAGTTGTGTGAACAATTGCAGAAAGAGGCGGTGCGATTGATGTCCAAGAAACAGTATACAAAAGCGATTGAAAAGTATCAATCAATTTTGGCTAAAAACCCATCGGATAACGTCGCTCCTTCACAAATACAAAAATGCAAGACACTTCGTGAAGCCTATTTGGCGGCCAATGATTTGCAAACTTATACAAACAATAATTATGGATATTCATTAAAACTGCCTTCGTTTATGACCAAGGACACGAAATCAAACAATGAGAACGTAGTCTTCTGGTCTCCTGATTCTAAAATATGCATAAAACTAATAACATCGATTGAGTTTGGTGAATTAACTGATTCTCAGATATTAGACAAAGTTACTAAACAATATAATGGAACAAAGGTCGTTTATAGAAAAGCCGATAATAATTGGATTGTAACGAGTGGTTATCAAGCTAATGGAGCAGCTTTTTACGAGAAATCAATTTTGGTGAACCGACAGTCACAATTGGGCGAACCAGTTAAAGTTGTAATTACTGCAGTCGTAATCAGTCCAAAAGATGACATACGGGTACGAAAAATTCCAGAAAACATCCATAAGACTTTAAATGTGACTGCAACAGGATCTTCAATATACATTTCTGAAACGGACGAATACAGATTTCAAAGAGCGATGAGAACCAATACCATAAAGGGCTATAATAATTATATTATATATGCCCCCGTATATTCAAAACATAAGGAAGAAGCCAAGGCTAGACGTTCTGTTTTGGAAGCAAGGGAAAGCTATAAAAGGGGATTGTATTCATCGGCAAAAAATTATTTTGAATTAGGAATAAAGTACCTATCCACATCTGATCAAGAGATGTACGCCAACAGTTATTATATGGTTTGCAGAGATAACATCTGTAGCATAGACGTATTAAATGACTTCGTAAACAAGTTCCCGAACTATGCACAAATGAAGGTGATAAAAGGTCGTTTCGTAAAGACATACTGTTATAATGGCCTATTCACAACCGCAAAGAGATACGTAAGAAACAACTATGGCATTTGGTATGACGAGAATACTCCATATAGCAAAAGACAATGGATGAAGTTCATTAGAGACTGTAAAAGGGCCAGGCGAGCACGCCCTTCAGCATCAAATCAGTCGCAACTTTCGAATATATCATCGGCATCAGCAAATGTCTCATTCATTAATGATACAAAAATGACATTATCTAGCGAATCAATTTCATTAAACGTTGGAGCAACCACATATATTAGTGCGTATAACTATGGAACATTCTTATTTTGGGAATCTGACAACCCACGCATTGCGACAATCTCTTCCTCTGGAATCATTAAAGGGATTTCTGAAGGGCGTACTACCATATGGGCAAAAGGCAAGGAATATAGAATGTGTACAGTGACAGTAGTTTCGCAAACCAAGCCTTCACAAGCACGTACGGTTTATACAAAGAATATCTATATGCGAGTTGGCGAGACAATCAAGGCGTATATTGATAATGGGTACGTAAGTCGATGGGAGATCACCAAGAATAAATCCGCCTATGTACGAGCCTATAACGATGAATTGAAGGCTTTAAAAGCCGGGAATATAATAGTATGGGGTTATGTAGATAATTCACCAAAATTGTTCACAATAACAATAAAATAACAATAAAATCTATAAATACACGTCTAATACATTTTAGAACAATAACAAATTACATTATGGAGAAAAGATATCATATTTTAGTGATTATTTTGATGCTAGTTTGTATAGCACCATTTCTTTTAACAAGACCTGCTATTTGCGAAAATTTACGCTTTACAGAAACAGGTCAGATTGGAGACACTATTGGCGGTATTACAAGCCCTATAATAGGAATATGCAGCATTGTACTGTTATTCTTGACATTAAGGGCACAACTTAATTTCAACAAAAGTCAAGTTCAAGATAACAGTCTTAGCCAGATTCTTAATCTACAAAGTGAAATAATCCAAATGGATGGAAGGATTTCTTACTCGTATTTTTATCAACCCAATGCTACAACAAAATCAGATGCAGTAGGGGTCTCTTCTTTGGAATTCATGTGCAAAGGGAACGATTATTATCCTCAAATTAGTTTATATCAAGCCAAATGTCTTATTAGTCAACTTGGCATTTTTATATCATTATGCAATTGCTACCGTGATATCGTATTTAAAGGTATTGGTGACAATAGTAACTATCTGGCCTTTATTAAAGAATACGAAAATCCTATTCGTAAATTCTTAAAACATATAATTGATAAGAATGTAGGCATTATTTGTAATCTTGCTGATAATATGCCTATTGATGGAATGGATTCTGAGATTGATAATGTAATAAAAGCTGCAAGAAAAATATTAGCGGTTATAGCAAAATAGACATAAGCATACCTATCAACTAATTATAAACAAGAGTTCCTTTCGTAATCATGAAATGTAGATTTAGCGATATAGTAACAGACGCTTTAGATTGGATATCAGGCTATCCACAGCAATGGTGTACTTCTGCTGAAATATGCACTTATATTAATGAACTCAGGGGCACAAGCTACAGTACAGCTCAAATTCGATCTATCATAGATTACCATATAAAGAATCAGGACCTTCCTCTATCAAGAAGAATAGTTTTCGGGAAAGCAGCTTACATCCTCGGATAAAGACTTACCAGATATGCTTGACATAATTTTATGCTACATAATCAATTACCAATATTGGAACCAAGGCCTGAATGATTACAACTTTTCGCTCATTCCAGTGGAATAAAACATTTATAGTTGCATATTCAACGTATAACTGATCCTAAAATATATGGAATTAGTCGCTGTGATAAATATAGACAGACCACGGCCACAGGATATGGCAACAGAAGCGTGTGCAGGGCATATTCATATGGCCGCCCCTACAATTGAAGAGAGGGTCGGGCACAGCAGGATGGGCGACAGAGGTGTGTACAGCAGGGTGATGTGGCCGTGGTTTACAAAAGGATGGAAATCCGCACCGGATTATCCGATGGCAAAAGTTCCGTGTCCGGCGATGCATAACAATCAATGCGGTTTGGTACACAGAAAGGCGGGCTGGTGTACCAAAGTGCCTTCGGATGGCATTTGGTACAGGAGAGATGGCTCTGGTGTACCAAAGTGCCTTCGGATGGCATTTGGTACAAGAGAGACGGCTCTGGTGTACCAAAGCATCTTCGGGCGACATTTGGTACACCAGACAGGGCTTTCCGGTACGGAAGTGCGGACGTGACCAGAGAACCACATAACAGCGAGGCGAGCACCTCTCAACAAAGGTTTTCTGTACAAAATCAACGTATTCTGTACGAAATGAGATTCGCTGTCATTTCGTACAGCATTGTTGGGGTTTGTAAAACTGATTTTGAGGGGTATCCGGAAATGAGGAACTTTGCGCTGGCGGGATTTAAGGTGGATGATAATCAGAATTGCAGCCGAGTTTACCTTTTGGAGAAAGGGACATTAATGGACAAAGGGCAAAAACAACAACGAATATGAAAGGAATCATCAGAATTTTGATTGTGGCGCTGGCGGTGGCTGGGGCGGATGTGAATGGCTCGATGGCGATGGCACAAGGGCGAAGCGGAGCCAAGGGCGGTCAGGAGAGCCAAGTGCAGGAGGCAAAGGACTATAACTTCTTCAGGGCGAGGGAGGTGATGAATGAGTCCGGGGACTATGAGAAGGCGCTGGGGTTGCTCGGGAAGCAGCTCCAGAGTGCGCCGGGGGATGTCAAAACGCTGGTGTTCAGATGCAAATTGAACAGGGAGCTCGGACACTATGGGGAGGCGCTGGCGGACATCAACGCGGCGATCAAAAACAACAATAAGAAATCCGGATTCTCAAATGCGATGCTTTATTGGTGGAAGGCGTGCGTTTATGACGATATGGGCGACAGGGACGGGAATATGCGGAACCTGGAGCTGGCATATTCAGCGGCTCGGAAGAACCATAAGAATGAGGGGGAAAACTACGCCAACCTTTGCCACAACTACTGCGACAAACTGACGCGCGCGGGGCGGGACGCGGAATCACTCGCCATCTGCTTCGAACTGATGAAAGAAGACGAGACTGACATTGTCGCCGCGTCTTTGGCGGCAAGGAATATGCTCGCGGCGGGAGACATTGAGGGAGCAGGGAAAATCATCCGTGAATATTCAAGATTCGGAAGCGACAACACGGAATTCGACTATGCGTCAATGAAATACTGGGAGGCTATCGGCGACAGGCATAAGGCTGTGGACGCGGCGCTTGACTATGCAGGGCATTATGACGCGGAGCAGATCGGTGTCGTGATCGAGGCTTTGAAGGCCGACCGGAAATATTCAGAGGCAATGCTGCGGAAGAGGATCAAGGATGGCGCTGAAAATAAGCCCACCTGGCAGGCGACACTGGCTTTATACTACTATTACACGCACGACTTTGAACCGGCATTGAAGGAGTTATTACAAATGATTGATGAATATGGTGGCAAGGATGAATTGGCGGGATATGTGGCATCTTGCTATGACAGGCTGGGAATGCCGGAGGAAGCGGTCAGAACGCTGAAAGATGCCGAGGAGGTTCAGGTTAAAGAAGACCCTTGGTACTACTACTGCGTACTGGGAGACTACTATCAAGATTGCGGGCGATATGAAGACGCTATCTCCGTGTTGGACAAGGCGATAGAAGAGGATCCGGCGGACGTGTTCCCATATTACAGAAGCGGGTGGTGCTATGAGTTCCTCGGCGATGACGCAAAGGCTTTGGAGCGCTATTCTTCAGGGATAGAGATGGACGACAGCTATCCTTACATATTCCTGATGCGTGGTGAGATTTATCTGAAGCAGGGAAAGAAGGAGCTTGCGGACGCGGATTTCAAGGCGGTGGTTGAGAAGGACACTGTTTTGGACGAGAGCAGCTGCCGCCAGTATGCATTGCACTTCCTTGGAAGGGACAAAGAGGCGCTTGAGTGGCAGGATTCATTGGCTGCGAAGTTTCCTGACGAGCCAGGCACCTACTATGACCAGGCCTGCCTATATTCCAGAATGGGCCGGACGGAGGATGCGTTGAAGGCGATCAAGACCGCGCTTGAGCGTGGCTACTACAACTTCCGTCACATAGCGGATGATGATGACCTTGACCCTATAAGGAATATTCCGGAGTTTGTGTCGTTGGTCGGGAAGTACAGTGCCGAGCACAAGGCGTTTGTGGAGCGGCTTCGTGGGGAGCTACATAGAGGATTCCGTGGGGAACTCCGCACGGAATCAGCCGACTCATCGGCCTCCGGCACTGTGACGGAAGTGGCCTTCAAGCGCCATCAGGGAGGGACTTTCGAGATTCCGTGCGAGGTCAACGGCCTGCCTTTACGGATGCTGTTTGATACCGGCGCATCGTCGGTCACGCTGTCTTCCGTGGAAGCGAACTTTATGCTGAAGAACGACTACCTGTCCACCAAAGACTTAGGCGGCAAGGAATATTACCGTATAGCCGACGGCGGCCTCACGGAAGGCACCCTCGTGACCCTTAGAGAGGTCAAGATCGGCGACTTCGTCCTGAAAAACGTGAAAGCCTCCGTAGTGGCCAACCAAAAAGCTCCCATCCTCCTTGGCCAGAGCGTGATGGAGCGTTTCGGCACCATCACCATCGACAACATCGGCGGCAAGCTGCGGATCAAAGCAAAACAATAAAGCAATGAGAAAATCTGCTATTATAGTTTCTGTCTTGTCCGTCATTCTTCTGTTGAGTTCAATGGAAGGTGCCGCGAAAACTGTGTGCGACACGGTTCCGCGGAAGTCGCAAAAAGGATTGGTTGAGAGGCCGAGGCTACTAAGTCGTGTCGGAGAGCTGGGGTTCAAGTACAATGATCTGTTCGGAAGGATAAATGTTCTTTCTGATTCCCTACCTGACATTCTTAAGGACCTGCCGCCGTTAAAAGGCCTAAAATACAGGACATACACAAGGAGTTGTAAAATAGATAGTTGCATTACCTCGCATTCGATCATTGCTGTACGATGTCCGAAGGATAGTGTTTTACTCGGATGGGTTGCCCACAGAACGTTCTGGATCGATGCCGTTGACTTCTAGGTGCGTAAATATGATCGCACCTGGAACACCAACTCAATCTCTGTCAAGAGGATACGGTTTCAGGTGCGCGAGGTTTCTCGCACCTGGAAGTCCAAGGAGCCAATAGAACGCTCTGGATCGAGGCCGCCGACTTCCAGGTGAGCGAATTTGATTGCACCTGGAACGCCAACTCAATCTCTGTCAAGAGGATACGGTTTTAGGTGCGCAAGGTTTCTCGCACCTGGAAGTCCAAGGTGCCAATAGAACGCTCTGGATCGAGGCCGCCGACTTTCAGGTGTGTGAATTTGATCGCGCCTGGAATGACAACTCAATCTTTGTCAAGAGGATACGATTTTAGGTGCGCAAGGTTTATCGCACCTGGAAGAGTAGAAGGCCATCGGATTTCGTGGGGAAGAAAGTGTATGACCAAGCTGGCATTTCGGCAGACGGTGAAGGCAGGCATATCAAGCAATCATATTCATCAAGCGAACATATTCCTCAAAAGTCCGGAAGCGGAGGGGAAGCGTTTCGTACGATATTCTTTGATTTCGTACATTTGTCGGGAGGGAGTTGGTGATTATTTGGAAATAATCTGTACATTCGTGGGCGAAAGATCTGGAATTGATGGGGAAATATCTTGTCATAGAGACTACGGCCAGCCTTCTGCGGATTCCTCTGGAAAGCCTTGTTTATGTCAAGGCGGAGGGGAACTACAGCAGGATATTCACTGTACTTGACGTGGTGAAAGGCAGCAAGGGCACGTTGGTGACGTACAAGCTGGGGTGGATCCACAACAGTTTGTCCGATGTAATCGGCGATGTCGAGTGCAAGACGATCGTCAGGGCGGGAAAAAGCCACATCATCAATCTGGATTTTGTCTCTGAGATCAACATCTCACAACAGACGTTGGCCTTGTCGGATTGCGACAGGTTCAACGTGGTGCTTTCCGACGGACTGTCAAGAGAAGTGCTGAAAGCCTTGAAGTCCGCTCTTGGCAATGACAACAACGACTAAACGAAGACTCAAATGAACAGACAGGACTACGATAATGTGCGGGACGATGAAGTCATCTTCATAGGGGGTGACAAAGGTCGGAACATCAACGGGAACAACCCTCCCAAGCGGCCAAAATGGCTGATTCCCGTCATCGCGCTGCTTGCGCTGGCCGCCGCGGCTCTGATCGCGCTTTGCGGAAAGGGCGAAAAGGCTGTGAATGATGAGCAGACGGGACTGTTCGAGGAAAGCGTGGAGGCGAAAAGCGACTCCTTGACGACGGTCGCCACGGAAGACCCGGACTCCTGCGGGGTTGCATATTCAGAGAAAATCGACACTACGGTCGCGGGCGGTGTCCCGCTGACTTTGTACATACCGCACTGCGCCGTTCCGGAACTCTCCGTCGGCGCGCCGGAAGCGGACAAGAGTGAATATGTCCTCGCGGCCCAGGCTGCGGACATCCGAGCGGACAACCGCGAGATCCTCGGATCCTTTGTGCTCAAAGGCGAAGTGCTGGCTCAAGGAATATCCAAGAAAGGCTACTGCGCCATCATCGACGGCCGGATCACAATCGGAGTCGCCGAAAACACGGACCTTTTCGACAAGGCCGTCGAGACGGAAGGCTACTTTTTCCGGCAATATCCCCTCGTGGACAACGGCACACCGGTTGACAACAATCTAAAGAGTGCCTCTGTCCGCAAGGCGCTTTGCTCGAAGGCCGGCGAGATATTCATAGCCTTCTCCCGCGAGGAGATGACGATGCAGGATTTCGCCGCCGCTCTCGCCACGTTCGGAGTGGACAACGCGATCTACCTCGTCGGAAGCGCCTCGTCCTACGGCTGGTATATTCCTAAGGAAGAGGAAATTGTGGAGTTCGGCATCAACGTGCACCGCCGCTCCTACCGGAACGAGTCCTACATCCGCTGGCGGAAGGCGGAATAGGGTTGGCGGAAATAGCTGACAAAGTTGTTCTTATGGGACTTCTGGCACTTCGACAGGCTCAGTGACCAGTGGAAAACGCACAATATTCATAAAAGGGGGAAATTCTCGTTAATTCACAATTCAAAGGGAATCGGAGGTTTTCCTTTGGTTTTGCAATGAATATTGG
>CAVCRL010000107.1:0-8739 GCA_963604455.1 Lachnospiraceae bacterium
GAACCAGAACTGGGCGTTGCTGACGACTTTCTTCCAGCTGGACACGAGCACGGTGGCCGAGAACACGTCCGAGCCGTCGTGGACGGTGTAAGGGTTGACATATTCATCGGCCAGACGGATGGTGAATTTCTTTTCTTTCTGGATTTCGATGCCTTCGAAGGTTACGGTCAGTTCGGCCGTGGCCTCTCCGGCCTGGAACTCCACTGTGGAAGGAACATTGAACACCTCGTCCTTCGCCTCCACGATCACAGGGATGCTGGCGGCGTTGTCTGCCTTGAGCCTGCCGACCTCAAGGGTGACGCTGGTGCTCTCGGAGCCAAGAATATATTCAGAGGAATTGCTGGAGAGGAAATATGCCTCCATACAATCGTTGGCGGGTTCCGGCCCCGGTTCGTATTTGTCCTCCGAGCAGGATGCCAGAGTCAGGCACAGGCCGGCCGCGGCGGTGAAAAGTATGTATTTGATATTCTTCATATTCATAAATTCTTAGTTGATGCTTATTCCGCGATTATGGTTCCTGACGGGTCCGGGTTCAGGATCACGCCCTGGTTGTTGTCCCTTTCATATTCAGGAAGCACATAGTTCATCCAAGGGGCGGTGTAGCCGGTCTTTGTGTTCAGACGCTGCGAGGAGAGCCAGTTCGTACCGTCGTAGCTTCTGGTGATCGGCAGGCCAAGGCGCTTGTAGGCGAAGAAGTTGATGCCCTCGCCCCAGAACTCGATGCGCCTCTGCACCATCAGTTCGGTGATGAACGAGTCAAGATCCGTGGCCTCGCAGGTGTAGGAACCGTCCGTGTAGCGGTAGGTGTTCAGGAAATCGGTCATCTCCTTCGCGGCGGCCGCCACTCCTTCCGTGTGGGCGATCGCCTCGAAACGGATGAAGTACATCTCCTCTACCCTCATTATCGGGAGAGATGCGATGAGTCCGGTCTCGATCGTGCTGATGGAACCGCTCCCGGCACGGAACTTAAGGTTGGCGTAGGCTGGAAGTTTTGACCAGGCGTCGCCCTTGAGCTCTGTCCTGTATTTCTCCGGAATCTCGGTCTTGCCGGCGTCATCAGGGGAAATCCAGCTGTTCTTGCGCCAGTCGCTGTCGGAGATCTTGTCGTACAAGGACTTGCTTATGAGACGGAAAGCGCTGCCGTAACGGGCCATACCCCAAGTCGGCTCGGATGCTATCTGGGCTACGAACGAGTTGTAGTAGTAGCCCGTGTTGACCTCTTCCTTGGATGTCACGTAAGTGCCGAGCATCCAGGAGGATTGAGGTGTGTTGAATCCGGTCTTGGAGTTCATCCACTGGTCCTCGGTGAGAGGTGTGTTGCCGCCACTTAAGGCCTTGCGGGCATATTCGGCGGCCTTGGCGTAGCAGTCCATCGCGGAGTTGATTCCGAGGTCATCGTAGCCGTCGGAGGAGCCTTCCGCACTCATCTGCTTGGCCAGAGCGTCCGGTTCCCTGTCGAAGCGGCTTGCCATATCAAGCCACAGGCGGGCTTTCAGGCCATATACAACCGCGCGGTTGACGTGTGCCTTGGTGGCCTGCTCGTAGCCTTCGAGATAGGTTTCCGCACGGTTGAGATCCGTCATAATGAAACGGTACATCGTGTAGAAAGGAACACGAGGATTGTTGTTCAGATCCGTCTTGGAGGTGTTCTCATCGACGATCGGCACGGTCAGTCCGACAACTCCCATCGACTGGGCGTCGGAGTTCAGGCTCTCGACCTGGGTTGTGCGGTACTCGAAGCAGGTCGAGAGTTCCATATAGAGCATCGCGCGGAGCCCGAGAGCCTGTCCAAGACAGTAAACTGCCTTGGTCTCGGCGTTGGCCGGATCCGGAACAAGGGCGATGACGTTGTTGGTGTTCTTGATGAACTTGTAGTAGTAGAACCAGGAGTAATAGGCTGCGTAGCGCAGTCCTGATCCGCTCTCGATGTGGCTCCAGTAGTCGTAGCTGGCGTCATAGACAGGAAAGTCCTCTCCCATCACCTCACGCATATACAACTGGCAAGGATAGCCCCAGTCGTTGGTGTTGCCGGAGGATCCCCAGGTGTCGTAGGCCACGAAATAGGACGAGAGGCCGTTGAGCATATATTCCATCGAGGAGGTGGACTTCTCTATGGTTTCAGGCGTGGCCTCTGTCTTCGGCAATGTCTCCTCGATGCAACCGGTGGCGAAGACGAGCGAGGACACGGCGCAGAGGGCACCCAGCAGTCTGATCATATTCTTTTTCATATTCATTGTCTCCATTAAATTAGAACTGTAACGTGATTCCTCCCGTTATCATCCGCACAGGAGCGTAGGTGGATGTTGATGTCGTGCCCCAGAAGCTTCCGCGTGGGTCGAAGCCCTTGCGCTTGCTCCAGTAGTAGAGGTTCTCTCCGGCCGCATAGATGCGGATCTTGCTCATTCCGATCTTCTTCACGAGCTTTTCCGGAATGGTGTAGCCCAGATTGATGTTCTGGAGAGTGAGCGTGGACGCGTCGGTGATGAACCGGTCGGACATCGAGCTGGCGCTGTCGTCCACATCCTGGATGGCGAACTGGAAGCGCGGGATGTCGGAGTCCGTGTTGGTCTCGGACCAGGCCTTCAGCAGGTCCTTGTGGAAACTGTTGCCGGTGTTCTGCACGTTAGGGTTGCGCATCAGGGCGGCGTAGCCGTAGTCGGCGGCCTTGCCTCCGATGCTGTAGTTGAGGTTGACGGAGAAGTCGAATCCCTTGAATGTGAGGGTCGTGCCGAGGCCTCCGTAGAGATCCGGGTCGGCGTCACCGCAGTTGAAATCCGTGCCGTAGCTGTAGGTCGTGGTCTTTGTCAGCTCGCCGGTCTCGCTGTCCTTCATATACCACTGGGACTGGCCTTTCTCGTTGACACCGGCATATTTCTTCATATAAAGGGTGTGCAGCGGAAGTTCCTCTCCGTGGAAGTAGTTTCCGTTGACGTAGCCAGCGTGGCCGTCCAGGACGAATCCCTTGTTGTCCTCGTTCAGCATCGTGATCTTGTTCTTGTAGTGCGTCGCGTTAAGGCTGACGTTCCAGCTGAAATCCTTCTTGCGGATGAGGTTCAGATTCAGATCCAGCTCGACACCGTTGTTGAGCATATTCCCGACATTGTCGTAGGAACCGCCGTAGCCGCCGGAGAGCGGGACATAGACGAAGCAAAGCATATCGGTGGTCTTGCGGCTGAAGAACTCGACGCTGCCGGTGACGCGGCTTTTGAATATGTCGAATTCCAGACCGACATTGAAGTTGCTGTTGGTCTCCCAGGTGATGTTCTTGTTGCCGACGGTGCTGAGGGCCAGGGAAGGCTCTCCGTTGAAGTAGTTGATTGTGTAGGTGTCGGTGTAGCGGTAGTCGCCGATGGCGTCGTTGCCCTGCTGTCCCCAGGATGCCTTAACCTTCAGCATATCAATCCAGGAAACCTTGAACCAGTCCTCCTTGCTGGCGATCCAGGCTCCTCCGAACGAATAGAAGTTACCCCATCTGTGGTCCGGATGGAAGCGTGAGGAAGCGTCGCGGCGGTAGGAGGCCGAGAGGAAATATTTCTCGTCCAGGTTGTACATAGCCCTGCTGAACCATCCCTCGGTGTTGTACCTGCTGGAGGAACCGGCGTTCTCCTTGATCTTGATGGCCGCGCTGAGCTCCTGCGCGTCGAAATAGGAGAAGAGTCCCTCGCGGTCTCCGCTCATCCATTCGCTGCGGTAGTCGTAGTTCTCGTGTCCTGCCATCACAGAGACGTTGTGCCGGCCGAACTGCTTGGTGTAGTTAACGATCTGCTGGAAGTTCAGGGCATAGACAAGGCTGTTGTACTTGTAGATGTAGCCGCTCGGGTAGGCGGTCTTGCCGTAGCCGTAGAATCCCTGCTGGGTGGATGTGTAGTGTGACTCTCCGCTTGTGACCGTGCCGTTGACTGTGATCTTCAGGCCGTCAAGCGGGGTGACATCGGCGTAGCCCGTGAGGGTAAGATTGTTGCCGATAGTCCTGTCGGTGTTCAGGGCGTTCTCCTGCAGAGGATTGTTCCTGGAGAGGACAGGACGGTTGAGACCTCCGAGCTCACCGGAGCCGTAGTCGTACATCTTTCCGTTCTCGTCTGTCATAATGTTCCCGTCCCCGTCACGCAGGTAAACCGGGTAGATCGGAGCCATAGTGTTCGTGATTCCGAACAGGGAAGTGCCGGAACCGTCACCGACATCGTCCGAGGTGCTGTGCGCATAGTTCATATTCGCTCCCACCTTGAGCCAGTCCTTGGCCTGATAGTCGGCCTTGAGTCGGACGGTAGCCCTCTCGAAGTCGGAGTTATAGACGATACCTTGGTTGTCAAGATAGCCGATGGAACCGTAGAAACTGAGTTTCTCGGTGCCTCCGGTGAGATTGAGGTTGTATTCCTGGCGGAGGCTGTGCCTGAACGCCTCGTCAAGCCAGCTGTCAGGGGCTGCCGTATAGACCTTTCCGTTGTAGTAAAGCCTTCTGCCCTTTGTGGCGTGCGGATTCATCCTCCCGTTCGTTCCGATGAGATATTCCCCGTCCGGAACAGTGTAGGTGAGGTAACCGAGTCCGCCGTCGGCCGTGGCTCCGCCAAGATTGGCGTTGGCCTGTCTGTGAGCCTCGTACGGAGTCATTCCACGGTCACGCATATAATAGTTGTAGAGGGCTGACCAGTGCATCTCGTAGTACTGGGCCGGATCCTTGACATAGTCGTAGTCGATGGTCGCGCGGCTGTTGACGCTCCAGCGGCTGTCAAATGTGATCGTGGCGTTTTCAGATTTGCCTTTCTTTGTGGTGATCATCACGACTCCGTTGGCTCCGCGCGCTCCGTAAAGGGCGTTGGAGGCGGCGTCCTTGAGGACGGTGATGTTCTCCACATCGTTAGGGTTCAGGTTGTTCCACCCTCCGTCATAAGGAGATCCGTCCACGATGATCAGCGGGGATGTCCCGGCGTTGATGGAACTGAATCCTCGGATCGCCATAGAAGGTGTGGCGGTAGGGGAACCGGAATTGTTGATCATCTGGAGACCGGCCACCTGTCCCTGAAGTCCGCTCATCACATTCGTGAGCTGCTTCTTCTCAAGGGTCTCGCTCTTCACGACAGCGGCGGATCCCGTGAAGGAGGATTTGGTCTGCTGGCCGAAAGCCACGACGAGAACCTCGTCGAGCTGCTCGTGGTCGGTTTTCAGGGTGATCCTCATCTCTGTCTGCGGATCGACCTCCACAGAAATCATTCCGATGCAGGACACGGCCAGTTTGTCTGTCGTTTTGACCCCGCCAAGGCTGAAACGGCCGCTCACGTCCGTGATGTCGCCTTTCAAGGTTCCCTTGATCATCACCGACGCGCCGATGACGGGTTCTCCGTTCTCATCGACGACGGTACCTTTGATGTCTATGGTCTGGGCCGACGCTATGGAGAACGTCGCCAGAAGCATAAACAAGAACACAAAGAATCTTTTCATACGTTCTTATTATTGAGATTATTAGTTGGCTTTTGTGGTTTGCAGTCCGGCGGAAGGCAGGATGAATCCGGCCTTGTCCTTGTCCGACCAGAGCCAGACCGTCCTGCTGTCAATCTTGAGGATCCGAAGCTCGCTGAAACTGAATCCTGTGATTCCCATATTCCCGGAGACTGTCCCGTTGACGGTTCCGGATGTGGAAGGCATACCGCTGAGTTTCACCGTGACATCACGCGTTCCCTCGTTGTCGATGATCCGCAGGATGCCCTCTGACGGGTTGCAGTAGTATTGGTGCTTTGTTTTGAGGAAAGTGAGCACCGGAGCGCCGTCCTTGTATATTCCCAAATCCTCCGCGACAGAGAATTCTTCCCGAAGGTTGTTGTCTTCCTTGTTGCCGTTGCAGGCGGAAAGGAGGAGGCAGAAAATAAGGGTGGCGAATATTCTGAATGTGATTTTCATTTTCTATGAATATTATAGGATGACATTTATGTATCTGGCGAAATATTCAACGGTCCCGTCCGGCTTTGTCAGGACAGCCTGCACGTAATGCTCGCCTTTGCGCAGGTTGGTGTAGCCGTCCGCCTTGGCTCCATCCACAGTCCATTGGACGCCGTTCATCTCGCCGCAGTCAACCAGCATCATCAGGACCTTGTCCTCCGATGTCGGGTTGGCCTTAGAGAGTTGGATTCTCGGGAAGCCGGATCCGGATTTCTCGGTCTTCAAGGTCAGGGAAGTCTTGCTGTTCTTGTTGCCCGTGATGGTGATCGCATAGTCCTGAGCATCCTTCAGCAGAGGGATGTGCACCTCGGAGGATGTGAGCCCGGTGATTGACTTCGTCTCTTCACCCTCCGCTTTCCATTCGACAGTCCAACCGGAGGAGAGGTCGTCTTTCCAACTCAGGATGATGTCGTGCTGGAAGACGCTTGACTTGACATCCGTGATGTTGCCATTGCGCTCTGTCACAGATAATTTCACGGAACCCTCCGCAGCATCCAGCCTGATCGAAGGGATCTCGACCATCGTTTTCTTGCCGTTGGCGGCCAGAAAGTTTGACTGGCTGTCGCTGTGGATGGATGTCACATTTTTACCGCCCGGGAAGAAACAATGCGCCGGAATGTATTGCGGCAGGTAGTTGTTCCTGGATGCAGGATTGGAATAGAATATCTTGTAGTGCTCGTTCCCGTGGACGATGTTCACGGCGTTGCCCATCCAGCTGTTGTACTCATTCCGGACGTGATAGATCAGAAGCCCCCAGTCGGAGCCCTGTCCGTAGAAGTCGAGATATTCCTTCTTGTCCCACTCGTTCTTTCCCGCGCCGCGGCATTCCAGCAGGAAATAGTCCCCGTCCGCCTCGGTCTTGACGAGGTAGCCCTTGCCTTCCGTGATCGCCGGCAATGAATATTCCCCGCTGGTCTCCAGCACTTCCGGTTCCGACCAACCCATCATCCACCTTTCGAGGATGCTGAGCGCCGGAGGAGTGCGGCTGCTGTTGTTGTAGGTTCCGTAGGCCATCAGCGAGAAGCAGCCCGGCAGGTCGCATTTCGTGTCGTTGCCGTTCACCGTGTCGTAGAGATCAGGCCATCCGAGAATATGTCCGAACTCGTGGCAGAACGATCCGATGGCGGCGAGGGTGTTGTTCCCGGCCGAGCCTGGCTCCAGCTCGGAACTGCAAGCGTAGCCCGGAATCGTGACCCCGTCAAGCGTCAGGTTCTTCAGTCCGCTCCTGTGCGGCCAGATTCCGTTCGGGTCACCGGTGCTTTCCGCTCCGCCGGAATAGAACACGAATATGTCGTGCGCCACTCCGTTCTCCGCGAACTGGCTGAAATCCAGATCATTGTCGGCAAGGCGGGCGGTTTCGGCGACCATCTCCTCCGGTCTGTCCTTGTAATATGCCCTGTTCTTGGAGAGTCTGTACGGTCCGGCCACCGTGAACTCCGGATTGAATTGTCCGTTGGAGTTGTCATAGTAGTACTGCCAGACGCTTCCGGTCGCCCCACCTTTTGTGTAGTTCTTGGAATTCAATAAGTTGTCGAATGCCTCATTGCTGCCGTTAGTGAAAGGAAGGTCGGGATATTCAGCGAGGAGCACCAGCACCTTCTTGTTCCCGACCGGCTTCCAAGTGGTGCCTCCCAGAAGCGGTGGAAGGCAGTCTCCGGCATCCGCTGCGCGGGTTGCCAATGAATATGTTCGTTCGGCCTTCAGCCTCATTTGCAGGTCTGTCATCCGCAGCGGTCGCAAATTCTTTCGCAGGGAAGAGCCAAGAATCTTGCGCTCCGAGGTGGTCAAACGGCTGACATTCTTGGCCTTGACAGACGTCGGGACCAGAAGTCCGTTGGCGTCAAGTTTTGCGAAAGCCCAGTCTCCGTCCGCATCGGCGGCGAGGGTGTAGCCTTCCTCCGATGTTACATAATTGCGGAACTCGTCTCCGTGCACACGGACTTTGATTTCACTGCCGTCGCTTTGTTTCACAGTGATTAGTCCGGGGTACGCCGGGCCGGCGAGCAAAGGGCTTGATGTTCCGGCCTGCCATAAGGATAGCAGGCATAGGGTCCAGATGAGAAGTTTTCTCCGGGTCATAAGTTGTTGTGTTGTTAACTTCGTTAAAGTGTACGCAATTTCAGAAAATTTTGAAAATTGTGCAATAGGTGTTAACGGAAAAATATTCACATAATGAATAATTCTTTGTTCATAATGTTCCGCTTCTTGTGAGGTCTGTTATGTCTTGTCATAGACCACAAAGCAGGGGCGGTGATTGCATTTGTCCATATTGTCTATATTCAATATTCAGATATTCAATTATTTGACAATTTTATCTGTCCGCCTTGGATGTGATATATTATGGATTTCCGCCGTAACTTTGCACCGTGAAAAATTGAAGAAGAAAATGAGAAGATTTAGATTATTGCTGATTGCTGCGATGCTGGTCATCGGTGGGGCAAACGCCTCCGCCGCCCGCCAGAATGTTTCCGAGATAAAAGGTACGGTGCTGGACAAGGCCTCCGGCGAGCCTCTCGGATGGACTACTGTAGCCCTTATGAGACCGGACAGCACGCTGGCCGCCGGCGCCACTTGCGATGACAAGGGAGCATATTCCCTTCAGGCCGCGCCCGGAGAATATATTATAAAGGCTTCCCTTATCGGCTACAAGGATAGTTTCAAAAATGTGAATGTCGTCTCCGGTCTGAATGAGATCGAACCTTTGAATATGTCCGAGGACACTCAGATGATAGCAGGAGCTACTGTCACAGAGAGGGTGAAACTGGTCGAGATGAAGATTGACAAGCTGGTGATGAACGTCTCGCAAAG
>CAVCRL010000108.1:0-8652 GCA_963604455.1 Lachnospiraceae bacterium
GAATATGCCCGATGTAGATGCTGTCCACCATATTATAGAGAGAAGACGCAGTCATAGCGATTATGCCAGGGACTGCGTACTTCTTGAGCAACTTTCCGATGCTCTCACTTCCAAGCTCGGTAGGAGCCGTCTGTGTCTGTGACATTATATTCTATCCTTATTCTTCTTTGTCAACAATCTCGATCTCGAAAGTCAGCGGGGCGAATTTAGGAATCGCGTTTCCGCTGCCGCTGTAGCCGTAGCCAAGAGCCGAATAGAATGCGCAGATGCCCTTTTCGTACGCTTTCATTTTGGAAAGGCAGTACGAGAATCCATTGATGGTTGTGCTTCCGTCCGAACTGCTGGATCCTCCGAGGGTGATGTCTGTGTAAGTCTCGCTCAACTGCACCTTCTGAGGCTCATACGTCTTTGAGGATGAGTATATTCCGTAGAACTTGGCCGTGTCCTCGATCGTGGTGTCGAACACCTGCCCGTTCAGAAGCCTTCCGATGTAGTTGATGTAGAACGAGGTGTCACGTGGAAGGGTGGTGGTGTCCGTCGGCTCTTTGAGCTGCTGGTAGTAGTACCCGTAGAACGTGGAGTCCACATCGTTCATCTTGTGCGCGGTGAACCTTTCCAATGAATCGACCTCCCATTTGTAGATGTCGCCGGTCTTGTCTGTCAAGGTGAGCCTGTAGATGGCGTTGCTCCCGCTCTTGTGCTTGTAGAACTCCTCGGCGGTGCTGTAGCTCTCCTTCTCGTCAAGGGTGGAGTTCAGCCAACCCGGCACGACGACCGTTCTTGTGCCTCCGACCTTCATACCCTTGACGGCATCCAGAATGCCCGGTTGGGTGGCGTAGTAAGAGTCAAGGAGCACTGTCGGGCCGTAGTAGTTTCCTTTTGTGTAAGTGCCGACCTGCTGAGCCACTTTCTCCTCGGATGTGCTGCTGATGTTTCCGTCCAGATCCATCGAGGTGTAGCGGACGAAATAGTAATAGTCGTCATCCGTGACAGCCGCGCCTGTGCCGGGCTGGTCGTCGATGATGTAAACTCCAAGGCCGGTAGGCTGCACGTCAGGATGGTGCACGCTCATCCAAGCGTCCAGATAGAGCTTTACGTCATCGTTCTCGTAGGTGGTGGTTTCCTTCGCGCAGGACGCCGCCAACACAAGCGTGGCCAAAGCGGCCGCGCGGCGCAAAGATGAAGTTCCTTTTTTTAATATATTCATAACCTTTTTATTTTTTCTCATTGATTAATTCGAGACGCTGCTTATCCACAAATGATAGGCCAAAGCCGAGTTTCCGGGCACTATGCCGGTCGTATGTTTGCCGAATCCGTACTTCCCGCTGAACAGGACGTAGCATTCGTCTCCGGCCTTGACTCCTTCCATTCCGGTTTTCAGCCCCTTCACGAAATTGTCGTCATTGAATATGAATGTGTCGGTCTTGAAAACCGTGCTGTCGGTCACCGTCCAGTTGGATGATTCGGCGAAATCCTTGTCGTTGGTGACGAAAAGGTTGCCGGCGCTCAGGCTGGAGCCGCTGATCCGGTAACCGGCGTATTTGAAGGTGACCGTGCCGCCGTTTTTGAGCGCCTCGCCCTCGCCGCTTGAGACCGTCACCCTGACCGGACCGTCCAGATAATCCACTGTGGCCTCGGTGTTGTTCTCCGTCAATGAATTGACTATGGACTCAATGTTCTTTTCCTGCTGGCTGTAAACGTCATTCTCGTCCTTGCCGCAGGACGAGACAAGGAGCGTGGCCGCCAGAGCCGGAATTATGATGTGCGACTTTGTCATTTATCAAAAAACTTCCCGGTTGCTTTCAAGATGTATGCCTCGGCGTCCGACGCGGATCCAAGATCCTCCCCGACAACCAGTTTCCCGCCGGCTGCCTGCTCGTGCCCCCCGCCGTTGAAGTAAGTGGCGGCACAGAGGTTCGCCGAAGTCCCTTTCTTCGACCTGACGGAGACTCTGAATATGTTGTCCTCCTGAGTGAGGAATATGCTCATCCGCACTGTCGCTATCGACAACGGCATATTCACGAAACCTTCGCTCTCGCCGCGCCTGAAGTCGAATCTTCTCTGAATATCCTCGTCCAGGATGATGTAGGCGACTCCGTCCGGCGTGATCCTGAGCCTTTCGCCCATCAGGAATCCCATCAGCCTCAGCCTGTTCTCCCGGTAGTTGTTGTACAGACTGGAGAGGATCGCCTCCCGGTCGACGCCTGCTCCGATGAGGGCGGCGGCCATCTCAAAGGTTCCCGGGAACACGGAGTTCGCGAAATTGTTCGTGTCCGTGGTCATTCCGGTGAGCAGTGAGGCCGCGCATTTCCGAGGCAGGGCCGAAGCGTCCCGCCGCACGTCCGGCATCTCCATCAGGATCGTGTACAGAAGCTCGCAGGTGGAGGAGGTCTCCGTTTCGGAGAACACCGGCCCGAACGAGTCTCTCTCAGGATTCAAGTGATGGTCGATCAGAACCTTGGCGGCTTTCGCATTTCTTAGGAAGGGCTCCATTCCCGCGGTCCTGGAGAAAGAGTTGCAGTCCAGGCAGAAAATCGTGTCGCTTGATGAGATCCATTCCTCGGCCTTGGCCCGCTCCTTGTCAAACACCATAATCCTTCCCGGCTCTATTCCCTCAGAGATGAAGGAAAGGGTGTCGGGAATGCTGTCCGGCACAATCAGGGCGGCGTCCTTGCCTCTGACCTCTGTCAGATAGCTCAGCAAGGCTGTGCCGCTCCCTACGGCATCCCCGTCAGGATGGGTGTGGACGGCTATCGTGATCCGGGAAGAGATTCCCGTCATTTTGTCTAAAACTGCGATGTCTTTCATTGCTGTCTGCAAAATTACAAATATTATATTGCATTTCATAAATCAATTTTCTAACTTTGTCAAGAATTGACGTATAGTCTTTTCGCCATTAGAAAAACATAAAAACTAAGAATAATGAACAAGACACTGAAAACGATCCTTTGCATCGTGCTGGCGCTTTGCGCAATCCTTTTGGTCTACAAGATCTATGACGGCATTATGGAGCCGGTGAGATTCAACAAGGAAGTTGAGGCCAGGAAGAAAGTCGCTGTCCAGAGACTGAAGGACATCCGTGACCTTCAGGTCGCCTTCAAGGGAGTGAACGAGAAGTTCACCGCGTCGTTCGACACCCTCAAGCAGTTCTACAACAACGGTCAGATGGTCGTCCTTATGCAGGTCGGCTCAAAGGATGACTCGCTTGCCGTGGCACACACCAATGAGGTGAAGAAGTCTCACAGAGGCATAACCGACGAAGGCCTTTACAAGCTCTATCAGGAAGGGGACAAGAACCTTGTGTTCTCGATCCAGAACAAGATCGCCGTGAAGGACACCCTGTTCCGCGGCAGACCTGATTTCGACATCAACAAGATCGACGAGATTCCTTTCGCCACCGAGGGTGAGACAGTCGCCGCGGCCACGAAGATCGAGATGGACGCCATCGTGAAGAAGGTTTCCGGTGTGAACGTTCCTCTGTTCGAGGCCAAGATGCCTTGGAAGTCCGTCCTTAACGGCCTCAACCATCAGCTGGTTGTGAATCTGGTCGCTGAGTGCGAGGATCAGGGCCGCTACGAAGGTCTTATGGTCGGAAGCGTCTCCGCTCCTAACAACAACGTTGGTAACTGGGAGTAACGCTTGCCGCGCGGATGGACTGGAATCCACAGAAAATGACAACCGGAATATCCATTCAAGTCTGCTTGAATGGATATTCTTTTAAGGTGGTGGATGGTGGCTCGTCTATGGAGTCCGGCTGGCGTGCCGCGGACACCGTTTTCACCGCTCCGGAGCTTCAGAGGAGATACCCGAAGGTGGAAGTGTCGCTGTTGACTCCGAAGGTGGCGTTGGTGCCGGCTGCCTTCTTTGATGAAGGCAAGGCGCGGAAGATTTTGTCCGAAACGGTCGCTCTTGGCAAGGATGACGAGGTCAGTCATATCGGCCTTCCTGAATATGCGGCGGAGCTGGTGTATTCCCTTTCTATAGGGGAGATGCTGTCCCGCACGATCTCGCAGGCGGTGCTTGACGGGGAGGGGAAGGCCGCGCGGATCCTTCCGGAGATGTACTTCATCCTCAAGGATCTGCAAAAGGTCGATGAATATAACAGGATCGTGGCCTCGTATGCCGCCGGTTACCTTCATCTTGGAATATCCCAGGGCCGGAACCTGCTTCTGGCCAACGTGTTCCGCGCCGCTGATTTCACAACCGCGGAATATTTCCTGTTTATGGCCGTGCGGAAGCTCCAGCTCAATCCGGAAGTCTCGTCCGTGTATTTCCGTACGCCGCTTAAGGAGGAGGAGATGATGTCCCTTTACCGTTATTTCAAATCAGTGGAAAGGTTATGAGGATCATAGGAGGGCGGCTTCGCGGAAAGACAATCAATCCACCGGCCGGCTACAAGGCCCGGCCTACTACGGACTTCGCGCGCGAAGGCCTTTTCAATGTGCTTGGAAATGAGTATGAGTTCGAGGACCTTAAGGTTCTGGACCTTTTCGGAGGCACCGGCGCGGTCGCCTTTGAGTTCGCCTCCAGAGGGGCCTCAAGGGTCTGGTCTGTCGAGATGGCGCGGGAGAACGCCTCGTTCATCAAGACCGAGGCCAAGCGGTTGGGACTGGACAATGTCACGATGGTCAGGGACAATGTCTTTGATTTCCTGACGATCTGCCACGAAAAGTTCGACATTGTCTTCGCTGATCCTCCGTATGCGCTGGAGGGCCTTGAGACAATTCCGGACAAGGTCTTTTCCGCGGACATCCTTCACCCGGGATGCTATTTCATCCTGGAGCACGGTGACGAGCACTCATTCACTGGACACCCGTATTTTATAAAAGAGAAGAGATACGGCCGTGTTCATTTCTCATTTTTCAGCAAAGAAGTGGAACAACAATAAAACTGACAACGATGTACGACTCGAAAAACGGGCTTTGGATAGCCCATAGCGCGGACGGGCCACTGTCCATAACAGGAAAGATGGCGAACAGGCACGGACTTATCGCCGGAGCCACCGGCACGGGAAAGACCGTCACCCTTCAGGTTATGGCCGAGACATTCTGCCAGGCCGGTGTGCCTTGCTTTATGGCGGATATGAAAGGTGATCTTTCAGGAATATCCCAACCCGGAAAACTCAGCGGTTTCATCGAGAAGAGAATGGCCGGGTTCGGAATTGAGAACCCTCAGTTCCAGAGCTGCCCGGTGCGTTTCTACGATGTGTTCGGTCAGCAGGGACATCCGCTCAGATGCACCGTCTCCCAGATGGGACCGCAGCTTCTGAGCCGTATCCTCGGACTTAACGACACACAGGAAGGCGTGCTGAACATCGTGTTCAGGATAGCCGATGAGAGAGGACTTCTCATCCTCGATATCAAGGACTTGCGCTCGATGCTGAATTTTGCTCTTGAGCACGCTTCGGAATATTCGTCAACCTATGGCAACATCGCCGCGGCTTCCGTCGGAGCTATCCAGAGATCGATCCTGGCTCTTGAGAGCGAAGGGGCGGATCTGTTCTTCGGGGAACCAGCCTTTGATATTCAAGACCTTCTGGCCTGCGAAGGTGGCAAGGGTGTGATGAATGTCCTGGCTGCCGACAAGTTGATGCTCAAGCCGAAGCTGTATTCAACATTCCTGCTTTGGCTGCTTTCCGAGCTTTACACCACGCTTCCGGAGGTCGGCGATCTGGATCTTCCGAAGCTGGTGTTCTTCTTCGATGAGGCGCATATGCTGTTTGACGACACGCCGAGGGCTTTGACTGACAAGATCGAGCAGGTTGTAAGGCTCATACGAAGCAAGGGAGTCGGAGTGTATTTCGTGACTCAGAGTCCGACAGACATCCCTGAAAGCATTCTCGGACAGCTTGGAAACCGTGTGCAGCACGCTATCAGGGCCTTTACGCCGAAGGATCAGAAGGCCGTCAGGGTTGCCGCCGAGACTTTCAGGGCAAATCCTGCGTTCGACACTTCGGAGACCATTATGAACCTTGGGACCGGAGAGGCCCTTGTCTCATTCCTTGAGGCCGGCGGATCCCCTGGCGTGGTACAGAAGGCGAAGATCCTCTTCCCTTTGAGCCAGATCGGCGCGATCGACGAATCCGAAAGAGCCCGTCTCATCAAGTCTTCCAGAATATTCGGGAAATATGACACTCCGGTTGACCGTGAAAGCGCGTTCGAGGTGCTTCTGGCGCAGAAACAGGAGGAGGAAAAGGCTGCCGCCGAGGCCAAGGAGGCTGAAAGCAAGCAAAGCAAGAACGGCAACGGGCTGTTCGGGAAGCTCGCCAAGGCTGTTGTCACGGCGGTGACAGCGTCTGTGGCAGCTTCGGTCGGAACTGCCGTCTCCAACAAGGTGACCGGCAAGAAAACCAAGAAGGGGAGCGGCACGTCAAAGGTTGTGAAGAACACTACCTCCGCTGTCACCCGTACGGTCACGAGGGAACTCACACGTTCCATTTTAGGTAATCTGATTAAATGACACAAAACAAATAATGACAATGAAAACACGATTTTACTCTGTTCTGGCGGCTGTGATGGCATTCGCCGCTCCGATGGCCGCCCAGTCCTGGGCCCCGGCCGGGAATCACATCCGCACACCTTGGGCTGAGGAGGTCAGCCCTGCGAACGCTCATCCGGAATATCCCCGTCCTCAGATGGTCCGTCCCGAGTGGAAGTCCCTCAACGGACTGTGGGAATATTCAATAACCACAAAAGACAGCGCTCAGCCTGAAAAATTTGGCGGGAATATCCTTGTTCCGTTCGCTGTCGAGTCCTCGCTTTCCGGAGTGGGACGTGCCTTGACCCCGGAGGACGCCCTTTGGTATAAGACAACATTCAAGGTTCCGTCAGCTTGGAAAGGCAAGAGGCTGATGCTCAACTTCGAGGCGGTTGACTGGCAGGCTGACGTGTATGTCAATGATGTGCAGGTCGGCAGGCACACAGGTGGTTACACTCATTTCTCGTTCGATGTGACCCCTTATATTAAGAGTGGCGATAACAAGCTTGCTGTCAGGGTTCTGGATGCGACAGATAATGACTTCCAACCAAGAGGCAAGCAGGTGAAGAACCCTAAGGGCATCTGGTACACCGCTGTCTCAGGAATATGGCAGAGCGTCTGGATCGAGCCGGTTGCAAAAGCTTATGTGGCAGACTATTACGCTGTCTCTGACATTAAGGCCGGCACAGTGGATGTCACTGTCACAACCGAGGGCGCTCAGGAAGGGGACATCGTGAAGGTCGCTCTTCTTGACGGAGGCATCGGCTATTCGACTGAGAACGCGTCGTCCAAGGTGATCGCTCAGGGAATGACCGTTCCGGGCGGCACTGTGACGTTGCCGGTGAAAGATGCGAAGCTCTGGTCTCCGGACTCTCCGTACCTGTATGGTCTTAAGGTCTCTGTTGTCCGTGGCGGCAAGACTCTGGATTCTGTCGATGGCTACACCGCTATGCGTGAGGTCTCCCTCTATGTGAAGAACAAGAACACCAAGCTAATGGGACTCAACGGTCAGCCGTTGTTCCAGTTCGGCCCGCTCGATCAGGGTTGGTGGCCGGACGGTCTCTACACCGCACCGACCGACGAGGCGCTGAAATATGATATTCAGAAGACCAAGGACTTCGGTTTCAATATGATCCGCAAGCACATCAAGGTTGAGCCGTCCCGCTGGTTCTACTACTGCGACCAGCTTGGAATGCTCGTATGGCAGGATATGCCTTGCTTCGGCTCCAACAACCTCAACAAGTGGGGAATTCATAACTACAATGAGGGTACTGACTTCCCGGCCACCCCTCAGGCCAAGGCCAACTATTATAAGGAATGGTCGGAGATCATCGCACAGGTGAAGAAATTCCCTAGCATCGTGATGTGGGTGCCGTTCAACGAGGCCTGGAGCCAGTTCGACACCAAGGCCGCTGTCGATTTCACCAGAGCGTTGGATCCTACAAGACTGATTAATATGTCCTCCGGCGGAAACTGGGAGCCTGACTGCGGTGACATTATGGACAACCACCATTATCCTTATCCGGCGATGTATCTTTGGGAGACGAAGATGGCTAATGTTGTGGGTGAGTTCGGCGGCATCGGACTTCCGCTGGAAGGCCATCTGTGGCAGCCTGACCGCAACTGGGGATATGTCCAGTACAAGAATGGAGATGAGGTTCTTGCTGAGTATGAGAAGTTCGCCGAGCATCTTATCCTTCTGGTCAAGCAGGGAGTATGCGGTGCTGTTTATACCCAGACGACTGATGTCGAGGGCGAGGTCAACGGTCTTATGACCTACGACCGCAAGGTCATCAAGCTGGATGAAAAGAAACTGAACGAAATCAACACCAAGGTGATCAAGTCAATGCCTGTTAAATAGTTAAATGTTGTTTAAATAATTGAATATTATGGAAAATCTTTTTGATATCAAAGGTAAGGTGGTTGTGATGACCGGAGCCTGCGGGGTTCTCGGCGCCACCATCGTTAAGTATTTCGCGGCGCAGGGCACGAAGGTCGCTCTTCTGGATCTTGACCGTGCCGCCGAGAAAGGTGAGGCCATCGTGGCCGAGATCAAGGCCGAAGGCGGTGAGGCTTGCTTCCTCGCTACCAACGTGCTTGACAAGGAGACCCTTGAGGCCAACTGCAAGGAGATCGTGGAGAAGTTCGGCGGGATCGACATCCTGCTGAACGCCG
>CAVCRL010000109.1:0-8572 GCA_963604455.1 Lachnospiraceae bacterium
ACAACTTCTTCAACGATGTGATCGAGAACGAGATCACCATCATCGGCAACGCCGGCTCTGATGTTTACTGGCCAAGACTCAACGGCGAGGGATGGAGCAACACGGCCGTGGAGCAGACCAATCCGGACATCAAGAGGATGATGGAGACCTGCGTCGGTGTGACCTGGATGAAATATTGCTCCCAGTATCTTCGTCTTACAGGCGACCCTACGGCTGTTGACTACATTGAGAAATATGCCTACAACGGTCTTCTGGGAGCGATGAAGCCGGACGGAAAGAGCTTCAGCTACGTGAACCTTCTGAACGGTGCGAAGGTGACCAACAGCGGTTGGGGAACCAACATCGACGGCCAGCCTGTGACCTGCTGCAACCTCAGCGGCCCTTGCGGATTGTCATACCTTCCGTACATAGCCGCGATGCAGTCAAAGGAAGGCCCTGTCATCAACCTATACAACGCCGGAACCGTGACAGCCAAGACAGCGAAAGGCAATGAGGTCAAGCTTGGAATCGTCACTGAATATCCTCGCGCGAATGAGGTGCGCATCTCCGTTGACCCGGCCGCGAAGGAAAAATTCACTGTGAAGCTGCATATTCCGTCCTGGAGCGAGCAGACTTACGTTGCGGTCAACGGCAAGTATGTCGGCAAGGTGGAGGCCGGAAAGTATCTCAATCTGGAGCGCAAGTGGCAGGCCGGTGACAGCATCTATATCATCTTCGATATGAAGGCCAAGCTCATCAAGGCTTCCGAGAACGGACGCAACCCTGAAGGCAAGTACTTCCAGGCCGTGCAGTGGGGACCGCTTGTCCTCGCCCGTGACGAGAACATCGACTCTGACTATAACAAGCCGGTTCAGATCATCGCTGACGCCAACGGTGAGGTTAAGGTCAAGATTGTTGACGCCGAGCGTCCAGGCACCAGAATGCAGTTCCTCGTTCCTACCACCGAAGGAGACATCAAGATGGTTGACTACTCATCGGTTGACTGCTGGAAAGGAAAGCACATCCAGACCTGGCTTCCTACTTTAAGAAAGTAAACTTGACCACATAATTATGACAAAGGCCGCGGATTCGGGTGTTGACCCGCCGCGGCCTTTGTCTATTCTGTATTTGTTTCCTATAATATCCTGTTGACGGTGCTATTGTATTTGTCACCTCGGAGACTCAGTGCCAAAGCATCCACTTGAACATTGTCTTTATAGATGAACATCAAGAGTGTGCCGTGGCAGGTGCTCCAGGAATATCCTGAGTAATCGGCCGAATATGTGAGCGGACGGTCATTTGTCGTGAACGTGCAGGAATATCCTTTCCTTTCAGTCCTGGATCCATCAACGCTCACTTCCCAGTCGTGAAAAGTATGGGCGGTCTTGGGAAGCATTCTGGCGGTGATCGTATAGCTTGTAGGATACGATTTGTCATTAAGCTTATAGTCAAGATCCTCATTCGTAAGGATCCAGGTGCTGTCGCCCTCCGCCTTGTCGATTCTCAGGCCTGGAAGAGCGTCTGAATATTCCTTGACGCTGGTTTGTGCCTGCGTTTTTGCCGAACCTGACGCCAGATTCCTTTCGAGAGCCTTGAGGTTGTCCACGACGAGATTGTCGGCGATGTCCATCATATAATATGACAGCTCAGGGTCAATCTTGTCACTTCCGGAGAAGTCCCTGCTTTCCCGTGAGCAGGATAGTATGGTCAACAGGATTAGCAAATAGGTAATGTTCCTTTTCATAGAAATGTCGTTTAAAATCTGTATCCGATTCCTAATCTACCTCCCAAAATCATTGAGCCGAAAGCCCACTCAGTTGTCAGATATACCGGCTTTCCGGACCATTGCAGGCCGATCGGCACAACCTCATAGGCGGGAAGTATTTTGGAAGTGTATTCCCCACAATCCCTGCCATATCTGTAGGCGGCTCCGGCAGCCAGACCGCTGTAGACCTTTAGGGTGGGTTTGTTCACATAGGTGAATCTGACCTGGCCTACCAATGAGAACTCAGTGGCTTTCTTTTTACCGATAACCCTGTCGGTGATCGGGTTGATCCAGTCACCCCACATTGACCAGAAACCTAACTTGCCTCCGACTTTCAGCCATTTCTTGAGGTGAACGTTGAAATCCATAGAGATCTCAGGAGTCATTCCATAATCATAGTATGGCTCGCAGAAATAGTACAGGTCCCCACCATTTACATAGTCCCTTCCTCGGAACTCCCCGCCGGTGGCTATGCTTGGAACAAGGCCGATGTTGAGATTTGTCTCGTACCGGACAGACTTCCCAGGCTTGTCCTGAGCCGCCGCTCCGGGCATAATGAGTATGAGACAAAGCGTCGCGATGAGCGCCCTTGATGCCTTGGCTCTCATAATATGTCCATTATTGAATAAGTCCTTACAAGACTGTAATCATTCCGTTTACCTTTGAGAAGCATCAGAATGGTGTCGATGACCTTTCCGTCCTTATAGACAATAAGGTTGAGGCTGCCCTGGCAACTGCTCCAGGAATATCCGGTATCGCTGACGGTGTATCTCAGAGGTCCGTTTTCTGTGGAGAATCCGCACGAGTAACCATCCTTCTCACGCCTTTCTCCCGTTATCGTGACGTTCCATCCGTGGAAAGCGTAGGTGTCTCCCGGAAGCATTCTGGCTGTGATTGTGTAGTCGGTAGGGTAGGAGGTGTCAAGAAACCAGTAGTCCAGATCCTTGTTGGAGATGATCCAGGTGCTGTCTTCGGCAGCCTTCTCTATCTTGACACCGGGAACCCTGTAGGATGGGTTGGACGGCTCCATAACAGATGTCTTGCTGTTGATGTCCGTCTTGTTGTTGATACTGTACTCCAGGATCTTTAGATTGTCAACTATCAGATTGTCGGCGATGCACATCATATATGGCCCGATAGCGTCGGAGACATCTCCGTCACTTCCGGAAAAATCGTCTGATTTGCCGCAGGATGACATAGATAGGATCGCGGCGAACGCGATGATGAGAGGAAAAATCTTTTTCATAATATTCAAGTTTAAAATCTGTATCCCAATCCTGCCCTGACACCCATCATCCTGGTGCCCAACGCGATCTCAAGGGTCGTGTAAATCTTATGGTCTGTCCATTGGAATCCAACAGGGATAACCTCGAACGCAGGCAACAGTCTGGAGTAAGATCCCTCGTTGTCATCACCAGCCCGGACAGAGGCTCCCGCGCCGACACCAGCGTACATTCTGAAAATCTGTCGGTTAATGAAGGTGAATTTGGCCTGTCCCAGCAGGGAGAGCTCGTTCAATGTCTTCTCACCAATCTTTTGGTTTGAGCGCGGATCGTAAATGCCGGACCATAATCTTGAATAACCGGCCGACGCTCCCACTTTCACCCATTTAGCGAGATAGACATTGAAGTCAGCCGAGAATAACGGGGTGAACCTGATGTAGTCAGTGTAGGTTTCATAGATGTCACTGAGTTCTCTGCCCCAGTTGTACCCATATCGCTCCGGAAACTCATCGCTGCCATAGGCCAATGTGGGAGCCATTCCCACCATCAGGTTAAACTCATACTTGTAGCCTCGGACATCTCCGGAGGATGTCTGCGCCCCGGCTGGCAAGGCCGTGCCCAGAAGCATCACTCCCACGGCACAAAGCGCTGTTAAAACAGTTTTCATAATATTTTGGTTTTTAATGGTTTTCTTGGTTTTGGCTGTGTATGTATTCCGGTCGCTGAGCTTGTCGGAGTGACCGAGGTCTATCTGTAATATTCCGGATAATGCGTCAGGTCTTTGGTCGAACCGTCACGCAGGCGGATGTAAGAGTCAAGCTTGCGTTCGCCCTCTCTGAGCACTATGACCCTGCTGCCGTTCATTCCGATGTTGTTGTAAACCGTCGCCGCTCCGCTGTACCGCCCGTAGGCCAGCATTATGCCGTAGTAGCCGACCGAGCAGTCATTGTCGTGGTCGTGCCCGCAGAATACCGCCATCACGTCCCCGCACTCAAGCATCTTGCAGAAAAGTCCGGAATTAAGATGAGGGCAGCAGACGGCTTCCCGATGAGTCCCGTATGACTTGAAATTCAGGCTCTCCCTGAATGCGTATGAATATTCAGGTAAAGGAATGTGCATAAACGCGATTGAAGGAAGCGGCTTGCCTTTGTGCTCCGTTGTGATCGCCGCGCTGGCCTTGCCGTACCATTCGATCTGGTCGGAATGGGCATAGTCGTAGTCATAGCTCTTGACCTCTTTATTGGAGAACTGTGACGCGCTTCCCGTGTCGAAGCACCAGATCACGGATGCGGTGGTGTCGGCGGAATGGGATTTGATCTCGATGGAGCAATTGCCTTCCCCGTGCAATCCGGGAGTGTCCGATGTCACGCAAAGCCTGCGTGACATCGCCTCCTTCAGAAGAACGGCGTTCGGTTGGTCAAACTCCTTGTCGTGGTTGCCGAACACTATTCCGTACGGAATCCCGAATTTGTCAAGGGTATCGAGAAGAATCCGATAGTTCTCAAGAGCCGACTTGGCATAGACTTGATCGCCGGTCAGCATTATCAGATCCGGCTTTTCGCTTGTGACAGCGTTCCTGATGTTCTTCCAAACCAAGGGAGTAGTGGCGTTTGACGGAATGAGGTGAGTGTCAGTGAACTGGAGGACTTTGAATTCTCCATTCCCGCTGAATCTCAACACTGGTCTTTCCGGCTTTCTTGCGGATGCCGACAGGCTGACCGCAACCACCAAAAACGCTGACACAAGCTTTTTCATATTCATTGATTACTTCTTTTCTGTTGTTCCTATTATCTTGACTGGTCCTATAAGTCCGGCCGGGAGCAGCGGCTCCTCAGGCTTGAAGAACTCCATCTGGGTGTAGGTTATCTTCTTGGTCACACCCGGCTGGACATCTCCGACGAGGCGGTTGTGCCACATATTGATGACCTTGACCTCGATGGTGTTCTCTCCGTTCCTCACTGCCTTGGTGATGTCAACCTTGAACGGGGCGTTCCAGAACACTCCCAGATTCTTACCGTTCACGGTCACTTCCGCCAGGTCTTTCACATCACCTAAATCCAGAATGACGGAATCCTTGCTTCTGATTTCCTTCTTTTTTAACTTGAATATGTTCGAATATGTCACCGCTCCGGAGAAGTACTTGATGCCCGGCTCGGAACTCTCTGTTAGTGAGGTGAGTTCGTTGAATGTCGCGTTTTCCGGAGCTCCGCATCCCTGCTGGAACCTGACTGCCCAAGGAGTGTTTATCTCCACCATCGCCTCTTCGCTTGTCTCCGGAATCTCAACTTTCGCCACATCCGTGTCTTCCGTGAATATTACGAAAACGGACCGGTGTTGAGTCAGGTTCATCCTTACATTGGTCCTGCCGTCAGCCATCTCATAGCTTACAGGCTCAGTGGACGCATCGTCAGCGTTCCAGATCACCGGTTTCTTGCCGGTGGTCCTGAACGAGGCCGTGATGTCTTTCGTGTCCTTGGAAAGGTTTGTCACCCAATAGATTTCGCCATCAGAAATGCTTCTGTGGACGAATTTGAGATCCTTGTTGTTTCCGGAGATGATGCTGAAATCCGGCTTGACATTTATGGAGGAAAGGACCTTTTCCGCAGACACTCCTGCGGTGACGTTCTTGCGTCCGGAGTTCCAGATGTCGTTCACAAGGGCCTTGAACTCTTCCTCCGTGCCGGTGTTGCTGGCGAGTTTCTGAGGTTTCGCTCCGCAGATGACGACTCCGGCGTCAGCGAACTCCTTGATTTTCCGCAGGATGTCAATCGAGATATGCTTCACGTTGGCGTCGAGCATCAGGACCTTGTACTTCATCCCGCTCGGAACTGTCAGAATTCCGTTCTCGGCCTTGGCCAGGTCACGGATCACAGACGGGCTGAAATAGTCGTAGTTGTAGCCGTAAGGAAGGGCCGGGACTTTCTTGAGCATAATGCCGGTGGCGTTGTTGTCCTCGCCGTAGTAGTAGGCGACATCCGCCACGAAACGGCCTTGCTGGAGCATATAGCAGCTGCGTGAAAGATAATCAGTCCAAACTTTGGCCTGATCGGCCCAGGTCTGATGACGGTCGAACCACTGTCCCCATTTTCCGAGTCCGATTCCCGGAACCTTGTCGTCAACCGGCTGGTGAGGGGATGTGTGGATCACGAATCTGTTGAGCCCGGCGGCCATTGCGGCGTCTGCGGTTGGTTTGAGCACGGCAGGGGAGAAGACCCAAGCTCCGTCCCTATAGCCGTCAGATGTGAACGACTCCGCGGCGGCGATGTTCTGACCATAGATGTGTGCGACAGAAGCGGACTCACGCACGTCAGCCTCGAAGCGTGGATTGAACACATTTCCGTTCTTGTAGTCCATCCAGAAGGCTGACATCGGAATCTCGGCGTACCTCTTGCAGTCCATTCCGTCGGTGAGGTTGGCACGGTAGTTCTCGTGGCTTTCAGTGTAGCGCTTCATTCCGTAAGGCTTAAGGATCTCGTTCTGGAGGTCGTAGTGATATTCAGAGATCATATCTCCGATAGTCCTTCTCCAGTCGAACAGGAAACGCTCGGTCTCCTCGGTGTTGTTCAGGACCATTCCGGTCAGCGCCGGCATCCAGCGGAGAAGATCGTAGCCTTTTCTGGCCTTGAACTCTTCGAACATATTCCCTGTCCACGTCTGCGCTCCAGCCTCGTAGCTGTCTGTGAGGAGATATTCAATGCCGCCCTTGCCAAGCTTTCCGCCGGAGGCGTCGATGTAGGTTTGGAGGTAGTTGTGGAAATATTCAGTGATGGCCTTCGGGTCAAGTTTGTCAACCTCAAGTCCAGTGGCTTCCGGAGAGGCCGGATGGTTGGTCTTGCCGGTCAGGCTGTAGCCGAAGCGGAATATTCTCCAGTTGCCTTCCGGAGCGTTCCAGGTGAGGGTTCCGTCCTTGACGTAAGGTGTGAGATCGACCACGTCATCAAGTCTGGCCGCCTCGCCGCTGTACGGTGTGTCCTCCATCCAGAGCAGGCGGTAGAAGCTGTTGCCGGCCTTGTCTCCGGCGAGCTGGATCCTTGTGACGGTGGAGAGGGCGAACTGTGCGACCCCGAATTCGCAGTCTTTCTTCCCCTTGTTGTCTTTCATACTGAGCCTGAAATATTTGGCTGTGGTGGCCGGGATGGCATAGGTCCTTTGCGCCGTGGCCTGGTAGGAGAGGTTGATGCTCTTGAAATTGATTCCGTCGTCGCTGTACTGGAGCTCCTTTGTGTGGACGTAAGGATTATCGTCTTTTCTGAGTTCGGAGACCACAACGGCCTTGATGGTTTGTGGCTCGGCGAATTCGTACTGTATCCAGCAACGGCCGTTCTTGTCGGCTTTCACATCGAGGTAATCTCCGACACTGTCACCGGTGATCCTTTCGAGCATCTCCTCGCTTGTAGCATCGCAGCCGCTTGAGGTGATTGCAGGATGCAACTCTTTGAGGTTGATGTCCTTGTCACTGAGCTTCACTCCGACAACGGCAATGTCCCTGTAGAACTTTTTCCTGAGGAAAACCTGGGAGACTCCGTCGAACGAGCCGGTGAAATCCATAAATGGTCCGGTGATGTCGAAGCCCTCCGGGAGTTTCAGGCTGACAGGCTGTCCACCCTTGACCTCGACCTGTCTCCAGACGAGTTTCTTCATAGCGTCCTCGTCCTTGACCCAAGGGCCGCCGGTCTCGCTCCAGCCCGGAGAGCTTGCGATGGTCATCTCCATATCAAGGCTGTCTGCGAGGTTGATAGCGTACTTGAAAGCGTCCTTCCATTCCGGGGTCATATAGATGAGCCTCTTGTCCACAATCTGCGGGGTCTCAAGGCCGGCGTCGAAGTTGTGGAATCCCACGATTCCGGTCTTCTGCATCCACAGAAGATCCTTTTTGATTCCGTCCTTGGTGATGTTTCCGTTCATCCAGTGCCACCACACCCTCGGGCGGGCGGACTTCGGCGGATTCTGGAATTCCTTGTAGAGATCCTGCCCGGTCGCTGAGCCGTTTCCGGTCGCTGAGCCTGTCGAAGCGACCACATTCCCGTTACTATGCGCGAAAGCCGCGACCGACAATGTCAGCGCGGCGATCGCAGCAGCAATATTCCGTGATTCCTTAATCATAGATGCTGTTGTTCTTCAAATATTTAATGAATATAATAACCTTCTGTGTGAAATTTTGTCTATTGCGCCAACAGTTCTTTGACGATGGTCGAGATCAAACGGCCGTCAGCCTGTCCCGCCAACTTCTTGGTCGCCGCTCCCATAACCTTGCCCATATCTTTAGGGCCGGTCGCTCCGACCTCTGCGACAACCTCTTTAAGAATATTCCTGACCTCGTCCTCGGAAAGTGCCTTCGGCAGGTAGGCTTCCATCACCTTCATTTCGGCGAGTTCCTTCTCGGCGAGCTCCGGACGGTTGCCCTGGGTGTAGAGTTCAGCTGACTCCTTGCGCTGTTTCACGAGCTTCTGGATGATCTTCAGCACGTCAGCGTCTGATAGTTCGTGTTCCGCTCTTGATGTCTTCGCGAGGAGAATCTCTGACTTGATGCCTCTTGTAGCGTTAAGGCGAGACTCATCGTGAGCCTTCATCGCCTCCATTATGTCCTTCTGGATCTGTTGTTCGA
>CAVCRL010000110.1:0-8525 GCA_963604455.1 Lachnospiraceae bacterium
GAGGTGCCGGCGGTGGTGGTGTAGAGTTCCGGCTCGCGGAATCCGGCGAGGAAGGCCTTGATGTCCATCCGCTTCTTGCCGGCTATCTGCACGTCCTTCAAGGAGATGGCTCCGTCGGCGGTGGTGATGTGGAGGTAGGTCTTGCCATCGGTGAGGATTCGGCCTGGAGCAGTCCCTTCGACAGGCTCATCAACCTTTTCGGCCGTGAATATCTTCAACTGCACCGGAACGCCGCCGTCCTTGACAAGTTCCGTGAACGCCGCCGGATAAGGGCTCAATCCACGTATGAGATTGTAAATCTGCTTGGTGGAGTCGTTCCAGTCAATGTGACACAGCTCTCGTGACAGTTTCGGCGCAGGCTTCAATACCTCGGAACCCTGAATGAAACTCCTCTGCACACGCGTGTCCACATTGCGCTCGATGATGCCCTGGGTCGTCTGTACAACCAGATCCGCACCGATCTCCATCAGTTTGTCGTGCACATCCCCGGCGGTGTCAGTGTCCGAAATATTGATTCCCTGACGCAGGATGATTCCACCAGTGTCGATGTCCTTGTCGATCATAAACGTCGTCGCGCCGGTTCTGGTCTCCCCGTTGATCACGGCCCAGTTGATAGGAGCCGCACCACGGTACTGAGGCAGGAGCGCCGCGTGCAGGTTGAACGTGCCAAGCTTAGGCATTCCCCACACCTCTTCCGGCAACATCCTGAAAGCCACAACGATGAAGAGGTCGGCCTTCATCTCCTTGAGTTGTTTCAGGAACTCTGGATCCTTCAATTTCATCGGCTGCAGAACCGGAATCCCGTGCTCTACAGCGAACTTCTTGACAGCGCTCTCGTTGACTTTCTGCCCCCGGCCGCTCGGCTTGTCCGCCACAGTGACCACGCCCACAATGTTGTACTTCTGCTCAAGGAGAGCCTGCAATGGAGCCACCGCGAAGTCCGGCGTGCCCATATACACGATCCTTGTTTTCTTGAATATTCCCGCTAACATACTCTTAGTCTTTCTCCACCAGTTCTTTATACTGTCCAAATTTGAGATGTCCGTGTCGTGGACCGCTTTCCACGTCAGGAACAGGCCTATCGGCAGCAGGATCAGCGCCGACGCGAACGCTCCCATAAACGTGCTGATGCTTCCGTCCCTCGCCAGTTTGACCCCGGTGATGTCCACGATCCAGTAGAGGACGAAGAACAGCAGCGAGACGATCGCGGAGACTCCGATGCCTCCTTTCCTGATCAGGGCTCCGAGAGGGGCTCCGATGAAGAACATTATGAAGCAGGCGAAGGCCTGGCCGTAACGTCTCAGGAACTCAAGGGCAGTCCATCTCAGGCGCACCGTGTAGTCAAACGCCCCGAACTCGTAGCTTTCAAGGTTCGACTTGAGCTGTCTTGCGTTGTCGGCCGCCCTTTCCAGAGCCTGTGCCGTCGCCCTGTCATCGCTGAAGCTGAGATATTCAGGATCGCTGAAATTCCTTGATATTCCGCATTTAGTCGTGTCGAGCTGCTTGTTCTGGGTGAACAGGTATGACGCGGCCGTGGTGAAAAGCTGCTGGGACTTAGTGCTGTCCCGCTGGGCCATCAAGGAGTCCTTCTGGATCTTGAGTTTCTCCAACGGCAACGCCTTGACCTGATCCCCGTACCTTGCGCTGTCCGACTTCTGGAACGCATAGTTCTGGAGGGCGATGACCATCTCCTGCCTTGAGAAGTCGATCTTCTGGAGTTGGAGCGATGTGTCCCGGTAGTTCTTCTCGTTGGTCTCCTGATAGTTGGTGCCGTTGTACATCCTGAAGGTCAGGTAGGACTTGTCCTTCGACATCTTCATTATCGCGGAATCCGCCAACGTAAGACGTGTGTTGCCCTTCCCGTGATGGTCGTAGAGCATCACATCCTTCATCATTCCGGTCTTGTCGTTGCGGCTTCCGACCCGGAGGACATATCCTTCGACTCCATCGTAGAATGTTCCGGAAGGAATCTTGATCTCTTCCTTGGTCTTGCCGATGTCATCCCTCAGCGTGAAGATTTCGTTGTAGGAGACCGGCACGAGGTTGTTGATGACGAAGAAGGTTCCGATGCTGATGAAGAACGAGGCGATGAGAATCGGCAGCATCACCCTGAGAACCGACACTCCGGCCGCTTTCAGGGCGATGAGCTCGTTGTTCTCGCCCATATTCCCGATGGTCATCATCGAGGCGAGCAGTGTGGCCAACGGCAGCGCCAACGGCAGCACGGTGCAGCTTCCCCAGAAGAGGAACTCCGCCACGATGCCCAGACTCAGACCCTTTCCGACCAGCTCGTCGATGTAAACCCACAGGAACTGCATCATAAGGATGAAGATGACCACAAGCAGGATCATAAAGAATGGTCCTATGAATGAGGTCAGTATGAATCTGTCAATCTTCTTCATCCCCGAAGCTTTGTTTTATGAATATACCAATGAATATACCCGTGTCTATGCCGTGATGATCTCCACCATCTTGTCCAACGCGGTCTGGAGTCCGTCTATATTCCTTCCTCCGGCTGTGGCGAGAACAGGCTGTCCGCCGCCACCGCCCTGGATGAACTTGGCGGCCTCACGGATGTCCTTCGCTGCGTTGTGACCAGCGGCCACAAGGTCGTTGGAGTACATTAGGGCAAGCTGTGGTTTGCCATCGTGGCTGAAGGCAGCGGCAAGGGCGAAATTCTCCACTTCTTTCTGGAGAATCGAGGCCGCTTCCCTGAGCATTGCCGGATCGACATCCCTGCTGAACTTAACAACTTTTATTCCATTGATCTCCTCGGCGTTCTCGGAAATCACTTTGGCGAACGAGGCGGCCTTCTCTTTGGCATATTCCTCGATCTTCTTCTTCGCGTCTGAGTTTTCGCTTATGAGCTTGGCCACGGCGGCCGCCACGTCAGGGGCGTTGTTGAACATCGTCCGGATGCCCTTGAGGGTGTCAGTGAGGGTGTCGAGGATGTTCTCCGCGGCCTCTCCAGTCACGGCCTCGATCCTGCGCACACCCGCGGCGATGGCTGATTCGGAGACGATCTTGAAGAAACCGATGCGGCCGGTGGATTTGGCGTGGGTTCCGCCGCAGAGCTCTATTGAGTCACCGAACTTGACGACGCGAACCTTGTCACCGTATTTCTCACCGAAGAGAGCGATGGCTCCCATCGCCTTGGCCTCGTCCATCGTGGCGTCCCTCTTTTCCTCCAGAGGGTAGTCCGCGCGGATGAGCTGGTTGACCCTGTGCTCGACCTTTCTGAGCTCCTCGTCGGTGACCTTCGCGAAGTGCGAGAAGTCGAAACGGAAATAGTCAGGGCCGACGAACGATCCCTTCTGCTCGATGTGTGTGCCGAGCGCCTCACGAAGAGCGAAATCCAGAAGGTGGGTCGCCGTGTGGTTGGCCGTGATCTTGAGTCTGCGCTCCACGTCAACCTTCAGGGTGAAGGTCTCCTCGCAGTTCGCCGGAATCCTCTCGGCGATGTGGATCGTAAGGTTGTTCTCTTTGATTGTGTTGAGGATCTTGACTTCCTCGCCGCTCTCTGAGACGATGACTCCGGTGTCGCCGACCTGTCCGCCCATCTCTGCGTAGAACGGCGTGCGGTCGAAGACCAGCTGGAACATAGTCTTGTTCTTCTGCTTCACGGTGCGCTGCTTGAGAAGCTTCACGCCATCAAGCTCGAAGTTGTCGTAGCCGAGGAACGCCTCTTCCTCACCGTCATTGTAGATAGTCCAGTCTCCGAACTCGTTGGCCGTGGCGTTGCGCGCCCTGTCCTTCTGCTTCTGGAGCTCCTTGCCGAATCCCTCCATATCAACCGTGTAGCCTTTCTCCGAGGCGATCAGCTCGGTCAGGTCGATAGGGAATCCATACGTGTCGTAGAGGATGAAAGCGTCCTCTCCAGGGATTGTCTTCGTGGCGGCGTTCTTGGCGATGTAGTCGTCCATCAGCCTGATTCCGCGGTCGAGAGTCCTCAGGAAGGACATCTCCTCCTCACGGATCACACTCTCGATCAGCTTCTGCTGTTTGGCGATCTCCGGATAGGCCTCTCCCATATCCGCCACAAGCTGAGGCACCAGCGAGCAGAGGAACGGCTCGTCGAATCCGAGGAACGTGTAGCCGTAGCGCACGGCGCGGCGCAGGATCCTTCGGATCACATAGCCGGCCTTGACATTGGACGGCAGCTGCCCGTCGGCGATGGAGAAAACTATGGCCCTGATGTGGTCGGCGATGACTCTCATCGCCACCTCGGTCTTCTCGCTCTCGTGGTATTTGTGGCCGGAAAGTTCCTCGATCTTGTGGATCATTCCGGAGAACACGTCCGTGTCGTAGTTGCTGGTCTTGCCCTGAAGCACCATACAGAGCCTCTCGAAGCCCATTCCGGTGTCGATGTTCTTTGCCGGAAGCGGTTCAAGGGAACCGTCAGCCTTGCGGTTGTACTGCATAAACACAAGGTTCCAGATCTCGATGACCTGGTCGTTGTCAGTGTTCACGAGATCCTTTCCCGGAATCTTGGCGATCTCCTCGTCCGGACGCAGGTCGATGTGGATCTCGCTGCAAGGGCCGCAAGGGCCTGTGTCGCCCATCTCCCAGAAGTTGTCGTGCTTGTTGCCAAGGATGATGTGGTCAGCAGGCATCAGCTTCATCCACGCCTGCCTGGCCTCCTCGTCAAGAGCGGTCCCGTCTTCCGCGGAGCCCTCGAACACAGTCGCGTAGAGCTTTGACTTGTCGATCTTGTAAACCTCGGTCAGTAGTTCCCATGCCCAGCTGATCGCCTCGGCCTTGAAATAGTCCCCGAAGCTCCAGTTGCCCAGCATCTCGAACATCGTGTGATGCCTTCCGTCATGTCCCACGGCTTCAAGATCATTGTGCTTTCCGCTGACTCTCAGACATTTCTGCGAGTCGGTCGCCCTTTTCATCTTAGGCACTGAGTTGCCGAGGAATATGTCCTTGAACTGGTTCATTCCGGCGTTCGTGAACATCAACGTCGGGTCGTTCTTGATCACCATCGGGGCGGACGGCACAATCGTGTGCCCCTTGGATGCGAAGAAGTCCAAAAATTGCTGTCGAATCTCTTTAGCGGTGTACATATCTAAAAATCAATTAATTCGTGAATATTTTCCCGTTTCCTCCCGGATTTCTCGTTCAGAAAGGCACGGAATTGGCAAAATTATAACATTTTTCGGGATATATCGCAAAAAAGGGTATATTTGTAAGTTATGGGAAAGTATATTCTCAATCCAGAGACCTTATTATATGAGATAAAGGAGGTGTCCTTGAAGTCGAAAGTCTTCAAGGGAATATTTCTGTTCGCCGGCAGCGTGGCGATGGCCGTGCTGTACCTGTGGCTGTTCACCTCGGTCCTTGGATATGATCTGCCCAAGACGGTCTTCCTTAAGGCCGAGCACGCCCGCTGGGATGCTAAGATTGACCTGATGAACACCAAACTGGACCGCTACGAGGAGACTCTTGAGGCCCTGAGGGTAAGGGATGATGATATCTACAGGTCCATATTCGGAATGAATGAGATCCCCGCCGAGGTGAGGAACGCCGGCATCGGGGGAGTGGACAGATATTCGTTCCTCGACGGACTTGAGCCGGATGACAGGCTTAAGAACACTGTTGTCCGGATCGACCGTCTGACCCGCAGGACCTATGTGCAGAGCAAATCCTTCGATGAGGTCGCCTCTGTGTCAAAGACGGCCGGGGATATGGCTTCCTGCATTCCAGCGATCCCGCCGGTGGTCCCGGATGAGTCCAAGTACCACCTGTCCAGCCGGTTCGGTTACCGGTCGGATCCTTTCACCGGCAATGCCAAGATGCACACCGGGCTTGATTTCGCGATGAAGATCGGCAATCCGGTCTATGCCACCGGAGACGGTGTCGTGGAGTCGGTGAAATTCGAGTTCTTCGGCTACGGCAACTCCATCACGATAGACCACGGATTCGGCTACAAGACAATCTATGCCCACCTTAATTCTGTAAAGGTCATCGAGGGGATGAAAGTGAAGAGGGGGGACTGCATCGCCGAGAGCGGGAAATCCGGACGCTCCAGCGGCCCGCACCTCCACTACGAGGTTGTCTATAAGGGACAGAAAGTCAACCCTGCCAACTATCTGGATCTGTCGATGTCCCCACGGGAATATTCAGCGATGGTGCGGATGAGGGAGGATGAGTCGGGTGCTTCGTCCTCTGCCTCGCGCCATTCCTTCAGTGTCAGGCGGCGTTAAAGCGGAGGATCGATGGGAAAGAATGTGAGATACGAGTTTGACAAGACCAGGATGGAGTTCCGCAAGGTCACCCATTCCGTGTGGAATATCCTGGGCAAGGCTCTGAAATATTTTCTGGTGACGGCCTCGCTGGCCGTTGTCTATTATGTGGTATTCTCGCTTGTGGTCAGCACGGATTCCGAGCGCAAGCTGAAGAGAGAGAACCAGATGTACCGGCAGATGTACAAGGATCTGGCCGCCAAGGAGGAACTCGTGGGAGATGTCCTTGACGGATTGAGGATCAAGGATGACGAGATCTACCATCGCCTTTTCAACTCCAACGCTCCGGACCTCGGCAACATCTATTCGGAGAGCATCCTTTCCGACGCTGATTCCGTGCGTGACAAGGACATTGTTGAATATACCCGGAAAAGGCTGGATGTCCTGTCTGACGCTTCCGACAGGGTTGAGGCGAATTTCCAGAGGATAATGAAGGCGATCTCCGGAGACAGGGACAGCCTGCCTCCGATGACCAACCCGTTGCGTGACTTCTCTTATGCCAGGACCGGGGCCTCGCTCGGGGACAGGATCAATCCTTTCTATAAGGTGTCCGTATTCCACGGAGGTCTGGATCTGATCTCGCAGCAAGGCGAGCCTGTGCTCGCTGCCTCTGACGGAACCGTGAAGGAGGTCACGCATTCGTCCAAAGGCCTTGGAAATGTCGTGGTAGTCGATCACGGCAACGGTTACCAGACCCGCTATGCCCATCTTGAGAACACCCGTGTCTCGAAAGGACAGAAGGTGGCTCGGGGGCAGCAGATCGGACAGGTCGGGATGTCTGGAAACTCTTTCGCCCCGCATCTTCACTACGAGGTCCTGAAAGACACGCTGCGGCTGGATCCGCTGAACTATCTGTTCGCTTCGATCAGCCCGGACGACTATATGAGAATGTTGTTTATGTCCGTGAACACCGGACAGTCAATGGATTGATTAATATTTAAACTTGTCATAGGTATGGAGAAATTATATTACACAATCGGAGAGGTCGCGGACATCCTTGGGGAAAGCACTTCCCTTGTGAGGTTCTGGTCCAATTCGTTCCCGAAGTACATCAAGCCGAAAAGGAACGCGAAGGGCAACCGTCTTTTCACGGCCGATGATCTGGATTGCCTGAAGCAGATCCATCTGCTCGTCAAGGAGCAGGGGCTTACGCTTGAGGGCGCGGCGAAGAAGATGGCCGCGGACCGGAAGAAGGTCGATGGCCGGGTGAAGGCCTTGGACAGCCTGAAAGAGATCCGCAGGCAGCTTGTGGAAGTGAAGAAATCCTTGTGAATATGAAAGTTAAGGACATCACTTCCGTCATAGAGTCTTTCGCTCCGCTGTCCATTCAGGAAAGCTGGGACAACAGCGGTCTTATCATCGGCTCTCCGGAGCAGGAGGTGCACGGGATCCTTCTCGGTTTCGACTGCACTGCCGGGCTCGTGGACGAGGCTGTGGAACGCGGCGCGGATATGATCGTGACGCATCATCCGTTGATATTCGGAGGCATAAAGAAAATTTCCCCGGAGGATCCTGTTGGGCTTGCCGTGTTGAAGGCCGCCGCCGCGGGAATCGCTGTCTATGCCGCGCACACAACCGCCGACAAGGTGCTTGGCGGAGTCAGCGGGGCAATGGCCAGACGGCTGGAACTCAGGGATATCCGGATACTTGACGAGGAGCCGGGCGGCTATGGGCTCGGTGCGGTAGGGAACCTCCCTGAGCCAATGGCGGGCGCTGAGTTCATTGAATATGTCAAGTTGAAATTCGGACTCAAGGTTGTCCGTTGCTCGCATATTCCTGATGTGCCGGTCAGCCGTGTCGCGATGTGTGGCGGCTCCGGCGGATCATTGATCGGGAACGCCCGGGAAGCCGGTGCCCAGGCTTATCTGTGCGGCGACATTTCCTATCATCATTTCTTCACCACTAAGGATTTTATGGTCATAGACATAGGCCATTTCGAGGGGGAAGTGGAGATTGTGGAAATATTATTTTCTCTGTTAAGGAAAAATTTTCCTAACTTTGCAGTCTATACCAGCGTGAGGCTGGAGACAAGTAATCCGGTATATTATTATTAGTCAGATAGCTATATGGCAACTAAAAAAATCAAGAAAGTCGAGACCCCGATAGACCAGAGGGAGACGTTCGTCTCTCTCCAGAAGAATTTCGCTGACTCTGAAATCAGCGTTGAGGAAAAGCTTAAGACACTCTACGCCCTTCAGGAGGCTGACTCCGCGATTGACAAGATTATGCAGATGCGCGGCGAGCTTCCGTCAGAGGTCGAGGCTCTTGAGAACGAGATAG
>CAVCRL010000111.1:0-8368 GCA_963604455.1 Lachnospiraceae bacterium
TCGGGAGGCCGAAGTCGCCATATTCAGTGTTGAAGATCCATTCGCGCAGGTTCTCTCTTTCCTCAGGGGCATTCAGTTTGGCGCATTGGTATGCGATGTTGGAATAGACGTACCTGTCCAGCAGCACGGAGCCGCCTTCAGCCAGTGTCTTCTTCATCTGAGGTGCCGCTCCGTGCCTGTCCTCGGCGAACAGCAGTGCCACCAGTTGAGGGTGAACCGATTCGTTGCTTCCGAAATCCCCGCGCAGAAACCGGCTGATCAGGTCGCCATAGACCGGAGCGTCGTATCTCGGAAAGTGAATGTATTCCAATTCCGGGCATATCTTTTCGAGATACGCCTTCAACTTCTTGACTTGCGTGGATTTCCCAGCTCCGTCCAAACCTTCCAGAACGACCAGCATAACGATTGATTTTCTAATGGAGGTCTTGAGCAATGTTCAAAACTTCTTCCGAATCGCAAAGATATTCAATTTTTGTCTATTTTTGTTCAAAATTAATGTCATTATGGGAAACAAAACAGACAGAAATATTCAGGTGATGGGCATAGTGAACCTCACCGACGACTCTTTTTTCGCTGGCAGCCGCAATCTCCGGGCGGACGGATCCTTCGATGAGGAACTTTTCCGGGGCAGGATTGTGAATATGCTTGAGTCGGGAGCGGACATCCTTGACTTGGGAGCGTGCTCGACACGCCCCGGATCAGACTCCATCAGTGAGGAAGAGGAATGGAAAAGGCTTGAGCCGGCCTTGCATATTCTTGCATCTGAGCATCCTGAGGTCAGGATTTCGATTGACACGTTCAGGCCTTCCGTCGTGAGCCGTGCGTTCGACATCATCGGCCCTTTCATCGTGAATGATGTCAGCGGGGGATGCGAGGATATGTGGAGGCTGCTTGGACAGCTTCAGCTGCCGTACATCGCTATGCACACCCGGGGCACTCCAAAGAATATGCAGACGCTCACCGACTATGACAATGTCACCGAGGCTGTCCGTGGGTTCTTTGAAGGGATAGCCGCCGAGGCGGACCGGCACGGGGTGAAGGATTGGATTCTGGATCCGGGCTTCGGCTTCGCCAAGACGGTGGAACAGAACTGGCAACTACTGCGTGAAATGGCTGTGCTTCAGGAGTTTGGCAAGGAAATTCTCGTGGGTCTATCCCGCAAGAGTTTCCTCTTCAGGCCACTGGGAATCACTCCGGCTGACGCATTGCCTGCCACACAGGTCGCCGACTTTATCGCCTTACAAAACGGTGCGGACATCCTCCGCGTCCACGATGTCGCCGAGGCTGTCCGCACTGTAAAACTTTATCGTCTCTTTAATCAAGCGTCTGCTTGATTTCTGTGATTACAAACGCTTCGATGCTGTCGCCGACCTTCAGGTCGTTGAACTTCTCGATGCCGATACCGCACTCCATTCCGGCGGAAACCTCCTTCGCATCATCCTTGCCCCTCTTGAGTGAGGCGAGCTCGCCTGTGTAAACCACAATACCGTCACGGATAAGCCTGCACTGCGCCGTCTTAGCGATCTTACCGTCCCTGACAAGACATCCGGCGATCGTTCCGACCTTGGAGATCTTGAAGGTCTGCTTGACCTCCGCCGTTCCGGTGATCTCCTCCTTCTTGATAGGCTCAAGCATACCCTCGATACCATCCTTCACATCGTTGATGGCATCGTAGATGACTGAATATAGACGGATTTCGATTCCCTGCTCGTCAGCCAGCTTTCTTGCGTCTGTGGAAGGACGTACCTGGAATCCGATGATGACCGCATCCGAAGCCTCGGCCAGAATCACATCTGACTCGGAGATCGCTCCCACTGCCTTGTGGATCACATTGACGCGAACCTGCTCGGTCGAGAGCTTGATGAGGGAGTCGGACAGAGCCTCCACCGATCCGTCCACGTCACCCTTCACGATGACATTGAGTTCCTTGAAGTTGCCGATGGCGATTCTTCGTCCGATCTCCTCAAGTGTCATGTGCTTCTGGGTCTTGATGCCCTGGATTCGCAGGAGCTGCTCACGCTTGTTGGCGATCGCCTTGGCCTCCTTCTCGTCGCTCATCACATTGAACTTGTCACCGGCGCTCGGCGCTCCGTTCAGACCAAGGATGGAAACCGGAGTCGAAGGACCGGCCTCTTTCACTTTCTGTCCACGCTCGTTGAACATGGCCTTCACACGGCCGTAGTAACTGCCGCTCAGCACCATGTCACCAGTCTTGAGGGTTCCGTCCTGCACGAGTACCGTGGCGAGATATCCACGTCCCTTGTCAAGGGATGACTCGATGACAGCTCCGACACCGTTCTTGTTCGGGTTGGCCTTGAGGTCAAGAAGATCGGTCTCAAGGAGAACCTTTTCAAGAAGCTTGTCCACGTTGAGTCCCTTCTTCGCGGAGATTTCCTGACACTGGTATTTTCCACCCCACGCCTCGGTGAGGATATTCATTTGTGCCAGTTGCTGGTAGATCCTTTCCGGCTGGGCGCCTGGCTTGTCTATCTTGTTGATGGCGAACACCATCGGTACACCGGCCGCCTGGGCGTGGTTGATGGCCTCGACTGTCTGAGGCATCACGGCATCGTCGGCCGCGATGATGATGATCGCAAGGTCGGTGAGCTGGGCTCCACGGGCACGCATAGCGGTGAACGCCTCGTGTCCAGGGGTGTCAAGGAATGTGATGTGTCTTCCGTCTGGAAGCTTCACATTGTAGGCACCGATGTGCTGGGTGATGCCTCCCGCCTCTCCGGCGATGACGTTTGACTTACGAATATAGTCGAGCAACGATGTCTTACCGTGGTCAACGTGACCCATCACAGTGATGATCGGTGGCCTTGGAACGAGGTCTTCCTCACGGTCGGCCTGCTCGCTGCTTCCCTCGATCTCCTCGGTCAGGTCTGCGGTGACGAACTCCACCTTGTAGCCGAACTGCTCGGCGACAAGCACAAGCGCCTCTGCGTCAAGCCTCTGGTTGATGGAAACCATAAGACCAAGATCCATACAAGCCTTGATGACCTCGTTTACAGGAGTGTTGTTCATAAGGGTGGCGAGGTCGTTCACGGTCACGAACTCGGTGACCTTGAGGACCTTCTTCTCGGCTATCTCCTGTGCCATCTCCTCCTGGGACTTGGCCGCGGCCTGCTCCCTCTTCTCCTTTCTGTACTTGGCTCCGAAGTTGTTCTTCTTGTTGTCGTTCATCCTGGCGTAGGTCTCCTTGACCTGCTTCTGGATCTCCTTCTGCATCGCCTCCTGCTCCTCCTCGGTCATAGCCGGCTTGAAGCGGTCCGCTCCACGGTTGCGCTTCTTGCCGCCCTTGCCCTGCTCCTGAGCCTGCTTGGCGTTCTTGTTCTTATCCTTGCGGGAACTGTTGTCCGCCTGCTTGCCTTCCTTCGTCACATCTACCTTCTGGCTTCCCTTGGCGATTCTCTCCCTCTTCTTGTTGCCCTTCTTCGGCTCGAACTGGGACAGGTCTATCTTTCCGAGAACCTTAAGGCCTGGTGTGGAATTGTCCGCGGCCGGTTTCTCTTCCTTGGCCTGTGCCTGCTGAGGCTGCTGAGATTGTTGCGGCTGCTGTGGCTGCTGATGTCTGGATTTGCCTTGCTGCTCCTCCTTTTGCCTTGCCAGCTTCCTTTCGTGCTTGCTCATCTGCCTGTCGCCGTTTCGCGCTTCCTTTCCCGCCACCGGGGTTGTTGGCGCGGGAACGGTTTCCTTGACGGTCTCGGCTTTCCTGACCTCTTCCCGAGGCTGGTTCTTCGGCTTAGGCTCCGCAGGAACCTCAGCCTTCTCCTCATTCACTACAGGGGCCTCCTGAACAGGCTTTCGCTCAGGTTCCGGCTTCGCTGTCACCTCTGCCGGCGCCGCTTCCGGCTTGGCCTCCGGCTCTTTCACAGGCTCCACGACCGGGGCCTTGACCTCTGGCTGCGGAGCAGGCACTGCCTCCGGCTTGCTTTCCGGCTGCGGAACCTGCTCCAGCTCAGGCTGAGCGGCTTCAGGTTCCGGCTTTGTCTCTACCGGGGTGAAGATGGTTGTCTTGATGACAGTCTCCCTGACTGGTTCCTCTTCCTCCTCTTTCGCGTTTTCCTGTTGCTTCTTGGAGGTCTTCTCCAGAATCTCGTTGAGTTTGATGTCAACTTTTTCCGAAGCCTGTTTCAGCTCCAGATCCTTTCCGAACTGTTTCTCAATAGCCGGAAGAAGCTCGTCCGAAATCTTCGCGTTCGGATTGGCCTCGACCTCAACCCCTTTGCTGCCTAAAAAGTCCACAAGGTTCTGAAGTCCGATGTTGTAAGTTCTTATTATTTTGTTTAGTCTGATTTCTGCCATATTCAACCCCTTTAAATTATTAACTGTCCGTTAGAAGGACTATTCCTCAAATTCGGCTCTGAGAATCCTGAACACCTCGGCCACGGTCTCGTCCTCAAGGTCGGCCCTCTTGGCGATGTCTTCAGGTGTGAAGGCGAGCACGCTCTTGGCGGTGTCGCATCCGATGGCCTCCAGACGGTCGATGACCCACTGGTCGATCTCGTTGCTGAACTCGCTGAGGAGAACGTCCTCCTCTTCCTGAGCCTCGTCCTTAGGAAGCTCTCTCCAAACCTCGATCTCCCTGCCGACAAGCATTCCGGCCAGCTTGATGTTGCAGCCTCCGCGGCCGATACCCTTCTTGACCTCGTCCGGCTGCATATAAACCTTGATCTTGTCCTCGTCCGAGTTTCCAAGGTCGATTGATGAGACCCTTGCCGGGTTGAGGGCTCTCTGGATGAGCAGCTGCGTGTTGTTCGTCCACTGGAGCACGTCGATGTTCTCGTTGCGGAGCTCGCGCACGATACCGATGATCCTGGATCCCTTCACGCCGATGCAGGCTCCGATCGGGTCGATCCTCTCGTCGTAGGACTCAACGGCCACCTTGGCGCGCTCGCCAGGGACACGCACCACCTTCTTGATGGTGATGAGGCCGTCGAATATCTCCGGAACCTCGTGCTCGAAGAGTTTCTCAAGGAACTCGTTGGAAGTCCTGGAAAGGGTGATGTAAGGAGTGGTGTTGTTCTTCATCTCCACGCTCTTGATGATGGCGCGGATGGTGTCCCCCTTCTTGAATCTCTCGCCCGGAATCTGCTCTGCCTTAGGAAGATGCAGCTCGTTGTTGTCATCGTCCAGAATGATGACCTCCTTGGACCAGGTCTGATAGATCTCACCTGTGAATATCTCACCGACCTTGTCGGAATAGGCCTTGAATATGTTGGCCTTGTCGATGTCCATAATCCTTCCCTGAAGGTTCTGCCTGATGTTCAGGATCCCTCTTCTTCCGAAAGACGAGAGGGAAAGCTTCTTGGTATAGACATCACCGATCTCGTAGTCATCGTCGCCGGTCTCCTGCTTGATCTGGTCAAGGGTGATCTGGGTGTTAGGGTTCTCCACCTCTTCCACGATGTCGAAGTTCTGGTAGATCTCGCAGTCTCCCTTGTCCACGTTGATGATGACATCGAAATTGTCGGCCGATCCGAAAGTCTTGGCGATCTGTGTGAGGAACACGTCCTTGAGAACGCCCATCATCACAGGCCTGTCGATGTTCTTCTCTTCCTTGAAGTCCTTGAAGGCGTCAATGAGAGTGATTTCTTCTTTCTTTTCCATTTTTGATATTCTTATATTCTTTTATTTCTTGAAAACAATGTGCGGCGCCACGGAATTGATCCCGTCGAAGCCGAAGCTGTCCTCGTGCTCCACGATCTCCTTCTTTTTCTTCCCCTCGACAGCCTCTTTCTGTGAATATCTCAGGCATATTCCATTCTCGTCCGCAGCCGTCATTACTCCGACGATCTTTCTTCCGCCTTTGAACTTCACCTCCACGGCCGATCCGATGGCCTTGGTGTATTGCCTGAGAACCTTGAAAGGCTGGTCAAGGCCGGCGGAGGTCACTGTCAGGGAATAATCCTCCACATCCTTGTCAAAGGCCGAGAGGAAAGCGTCATTTACGCTGACGCAGTCTTCCAGGTCGATGTCGCCGACCTCTTTCTCTATGGTGAGCACTATGTCGTCATCATTGCTGACCGTAACATCCACGATGAAGCACCCGCGGGCCTTTACAGCCTCTTCGATGACGGGGATTATCTGTTCTTTCCGCATAAAGTCTGGTTTTACAAAACAAAAGATAGGAGACGCTTTCGTCCTCCTATCTCTCACAACGATGCAAAGATAAGAATATTTTAGTGAATATGAAAATAAATTGCTTTCTTTGCATTCCGTAATTGGAAATTGTAGATTTAATCGCCATAAAGAAGATGGAATTTACCGCAAAGCAATTGGCTCAGGTGCTCAAGGGGACCGTTGAAGGTGACCCTCAGGCGACAGTCACATCATTCGCGAAGATCGAGCACGGAAAACCGGGACAGCTGTGTTTTTTCGCCAACCCTAAGTACGAGAGATACGTTTACACGTGCAGGGCAAGTGTCCTGCTGGTCAACAAGGACTTCACTCCGAAAGAGGCCGTGACCTCGACGATGGTCCGGGTCGATGACGCTTACAAGTCTTTGGCCGATCTCCTGAAATATGTCTCCACGCAGAAACGTACCGACAAGAGGCACAGAGGGTTCCGCTCATCCTGGTTCCTGACCACCAAGTTCGGCAAGAAGGTCTATCTCGGAAGCCACTCCTACGTCGGGCATCACGCCAAGGTGGGGGACTACACGAAGATTTACGAGAATGTCTATGTCGGCGACAACACCGTGATCGGCTCGCATTGCATCATCTATCCGGGAGTCGTCATCTATCCGGGAATGGTCATCGGTGACAATGTGATCATCCACGCCAACGCTGTCATCGGATCCGACGGATTCGGCAACGCCCCGCTTCCTGACGGGACTTGGGAGAAGATCGAGCACATCGGCAATGTGGTCATCGGCAACAATGTCGAGATCGGGGCCGGGACGACCATCGACAAGTCCGAGATGGAGTCCACGATCATCGGCAACGGAGTGAAGATCGACAATCTCTGCCAGATAGCCCACAATGTCCAGATCGGTGACAACACCGTGATGGCCGCCCAGTGTGGTATCGCCGGCTCGACGAAGATCGGCAAGAACTGCATCCTCGCCGGCCAGGTCGGCATAGCGGGGCATCTGAACATCGCCGACAACACCACCATCGGCGCCCAGTGCGGCGTGATCGGAAATATTCGTAAGTCAGGCCAGGTATTCCTTGGCTCGCCGGCCCTTCCGCTCAAGAATTACCTCCGCAGCTACGCCGTTTTCAAGCGTCAAGGCGAGGAATAGTAGCCAATAGCCACTAAGTGGCGGCGTAATCCTTGAATATTCAAAATTTCATTGCTATCTTTGCAGACTGCTGTATTTTACGCAGCCTGCAAAAGATAGATTATGACTTCTTATAAGCAAAATACACTTGCCGGTGAATATGAGTTCCAAGGCAAAGGACTCCATACAGGCAAAATCTCGAAAATGATTCTCAAGCCGGCTCCGGAGGACACTGGGATAGTGTTCCATAGAGTGGATCTCGGTGAAAACGCGTTTGTCGAGGCCTTGGCTGAGAACGTGTCGTCAACGGCCCGCAGCACAACGATCTCGAAAGGGGAGGCCTCTGTCTCCACGATCGAGCATCTGATGTCGGCGCTGACTGGTATGGGCGTGGACAATGCCCTTGTTGAAATAGACAATGTCGAGGTTCCGATCCTGGACGGCAGCGCCCGCTATTATGTGGAGGCCATCGCTCGTGACGGACTGAAGGAACAGAATGCTGACAGGAAATATGTGACTGTCCCTGAGGAGATTGAGATCCGTGACGAGAAGACCGGCTCATTCGTGAGAATCACTCCGGCCGATGCCCCTTCAATGGACATCACCGTGGATTTCGGCTCCAGGGTCCTTGGGGTGCAGACCGCGCATTGGGATGAGTCCACGGACTACGCCAAGGAGATCGGCCCTTGCCGCACATTCGTATTCTTCCACGAGATAGAGTACCTGTTCCAGAACAATCTGGTCAAGGGCGGGGATGTGGACAACGCCATCGTGATCGTCGAGCATCCGGTCCAGCCGGAGCAGGTCGAGAGGCTATCCGCGCTTTTCAACGTGCCGGAGCTTGCCATAAACGACAACGGTTATCTCAACAACCTCAAACTTCATTTCCCGAACGAGTGCGGAAGGCATAAGCTTCTGGATCTGATAGGTGACCTGAGGCTCGCCGGAGGTTATCTCAAGGCCAAAGTGACCGCTTTCAAGCCGGGACACACAATCAACACACGGACCGCTGTCGCCATCCGTGAGAAATCAGAAAGATAAAACATACTTGAATATGAACAAAATTTCACCATTAGCGTCAGTCAGCCCTAAGGCGAAGCTTGGCGACAACATTGAGATCGGTCCTTTCGCCTTCATCG
>CAVCRL010000112.1:0-8297 GCA_963604455.1 Lachnospiraceae bacterium
CGTAAGGCAACGCACAGGTCACAAGTGTTCTCTTGAATTTCTTTTCCATATTCATTAATATTATCTTTCTCTACCCAATCTGACTTTCACTATTTTCAACGCTTTCTGCGCCTTAAGGATATCCTGCATAATCTCCATTATCTTGTCACCGTCCGAAGCGGACTGCGCCTGACGCAGACTTTCACGGAGCATATCCTCCCGGTTCTCAAGACGGCATTTCTGAAACACGAGTATCGCCTTGGGGACGTACAGTGTCAGCCACGATGTCTTGGCCATCATCGAGTTACGCAGATTGTCGATGGACAGGTCGTATCTCTCGTCCGTGGAGAGCTGCGCCGCGACATAGGCCACATCCCTGTCCTGACCGTCCATCAGCCGTTTCACGATCTCTTCCTGCGAATACCCGTCATAGTAATCCTTGGAATACGCCTCGTAAGTACGCTGGAATACGGAATTGGAGAATCCCGACTTGTCTCCCTCCAAAGCCTGGTCTATGAAATCGAACACGGTCTGGCTGTCCTCGTCTGAACCGGCATAGAAATCCGAATCGCTTGGAAACTCCAATTTCGTGGTTCCGTAGGTCAGGATGAAGTTCAGAAGATCGCGCTCGGCTGTAGCCATAATGCGGTTGTCAATAAGGGCATCAAGGCCTGTGCGTTGACGGTGGGCTTCGACAGGATCAACCTCCGGCGCTCCTCCGTAGGCGGAACCATCCGAAGCTATAGAATAGCCAGAAATACCGGATGTTCCGGCAGTCGAGCCATTACCTGACAATCCGGTGGCTGAACCTTCCCCAGACAATATAGTGGCTGAGCCTGTCGAAGCCCCGGACCACCGGGACTCTTCCTGATTACGGAGCCTTTCCCTCTCACGGTCTGCGGCTTTCTTCTGTTCAATGAGCCGTCTGGAGCGCGTCGCGCTGATCCTGTCATCAAGAATATCCCGACGGATCTCGAACCTGTCGCTCAGAAAATCAATATAGACGGAGCGTTTCACGGCATCCGGAATGTCGGCGATGGTGTCGGCGATGTCGTTGATCACCTCCGCCCGCTTCAACGGATCCCCTGCCGCGTCCTTCATCAGCAGCGAGGACTTGAAATCCACAAAATCCTTCTCTGCCCCCGCAAGGAACTCATCAACCTCAGCGAGAGTGTGTTTCCGTGAATATGAATCCGGATCATCCCCGTCAGGGATCAGCACGACCTTCACGTTCATTCCCTCGCGCAGGAACATATCTATTCCCCTCAAGGCGGCGTGGATGCCGGCGGAATCCCCGTCGTACATAATCGTGACGTTCTGCGTGAACCGCTTGATGAGGCTTATCTGCCCCTCGGTCAAGGCCGTTCCGCTGGAAGCCACCACGTTGGTGATTCCGAGCTGGTGCATCGATAGCACATCCAGATAGCCCTCGACAAGATAGCATTTGTCCTTCCGGGCCATCTCGTTCTTGGCGAACCATATTCCGTAAAGGGACTTGTTCTTGACGTAGATGTCAGATTCCTTGGAGTTCACGTACTTGGCGTACGGTTTTCCTGGCTCCTTGGACTTCAAGGTCCTGGCCCCGAACGCTATAACCCTACCGCTCACAGAATGGATCGGGAACACGACACGGTCGAAAAACCTGTCGTGCAGTCTGTTGTCCGAATCGTAGGCGGCGCACAGTCCCGTCTCAAGGAGATATTCATCCTTGTAGCCGGCGGCCTTGGCGGCGTCAGTAAGGGCGTGACGGCTCGACGGCGCCCATCCGAGACCATATTTCTCGATGGTGGCGTCCTCCAGTCCCCTGGAATGGAAATATTCAAGACCCACAGCCCGTCCCTCTTCGGTCCGGAGCTGCTCCTTGAAGAAATTCCCGGCATATTCAGAGACAAGAAGAAGGCTCTCGTTCCGCTGACGGTTCGCTATGTCCTCCGCCGTCTCCTCTTTCTCGACTATCTCGATGTTGTATTTCTTGGCGAGGTACCGCAAGGCCTCCACGTAGGACAGATGCTCGTAGTCCATTATGAACCCGACAGCGGAGCCTCCCTTATGGCAGCCGAAGCAGTAATATTGTCCTTTCGCGGGAATAACGTGGAAAGAGGGTGTCTTCTCACCGTGGAACGGACAGCAGGCCCAAAGGTCGGCCCCGCGCTTTCTCAAAGTCACGAAGTCGCCTATCACCTCCTCAACCCGGGCGGTGTCAAGGATTTTCTGTACCGTTTCCTGAGGAATCATCCTACTCGTCCACCTTTGTGTAGTTCACTTCCTTGGCGTCCTCCAGGCCGGAGGTTTCAATCACATCCTGACCTGCCTCAGGCTCGTTCTCGGCCCGGAATCTGATCTCGTAGGCCTCCTTGGCCTTGTGAACCCTCCAGGCGGAGATCAGCTCAGACACTCCGTACAGTGCCAGAAAACTTCCCGCGCATATTCCCATCACTCTCTCGCCGAACGGGCTGAAAAGCAGGAACGCGCCGCCCACAACCGCACAGATCGAGAGTATGAGCGAAGTGAACCCGGTTCCCAAAAGCGAGAGCGTGCCTGAAAGGACAATCAGCTGAAGCCCTCCGAAAAGGATCAGCACGATTCCTATCAGCGTGACGATGAAACCGGCCACCCAAGCCGGATTCAAAAACAGCAACAGCCCAAGGATCACGTCCACGACCGCATTGACCGCCATCAGGGGAAGGATACCTTCCTTCCTGTTGCGGATGATGCCGTACACCAATGAAACGAGTCCGGAGGCGAAAAGGAAAGCCGCGATGACTTTCACCACAGTCTCGGAAGCGTCGTTGTCGAATATCATCACCAGACCTATGCCGATGGAAGCCAGCGCCCTGAGGATGCTGCTGACAGAAGTTTTGTAGCCAAACGTGAACATATTCATATTCCTTTAATACAAATTACAAATTTAAGTAAAAAATGCTATATTCGTGCCTATGTTTTTCGATACACACAGTCATAGCCAATTCTCTTTCGACGGAGAAGGTACCACAGTTGAAAAAAGCGCCATTGCGGCGGCGGAAAAAGGGCTCGGAGGAATATGTTTCACCGACCATTGTGATTTTTATGTTCCGGATATGAAGGAACAGTTCGAGCCTGTCCGCAGCGAGGTCTTCGATGTAAAGGCCCAGCAGGCGGAGATAGACAGGGTCAACGGGCTCATCTCCGGCGGGGCTTTCGGCAAGGCTTTCCCGAAGAAATTCAAGATATTCAAAGGAGTGGAGCTTGGTCTTGGAGAGAAGAACCACGAACAGACAAAGGAGCTTCTGGCCGGAAACAGTTTCGACCAGATCATCGCCTCGGTCCACTATCTTGAGGACACGGATCCGTATTTCGGCCCGTATTACAAAGGCAAGAACTGGAAGGAGGCCTACGGCCGCTACCTTGAGACCATCCTGAGGGAGATGAAATGGCTCGGGGATTTCGACATAATGGGACATTTCGACTATGTCGCCCGCTATGCGCCCTATCCGAAGGAAAGCGTGCTGTACAGGGATTTCCCGGGACTGTTCGATGAGATCCTGAGATACCTTGCGGAGAATGGCAAGGGATTGGAGATCAACACAAAGACCTACAAGGCTTACGGACTTCGCAAGCCACAGCTCGACAAGGACATCCTGATAAGGTATCTGGAACTTGGCGGAGAGATCATCTGTCTCGGTTCGGACTCACACACTCCGGAGCAGGTCGGAGACAAGTTCGACTACTTCGCCCAGTATGTCAAGATGTACGGTTTCCGCAGGCTCGGACACTTCGAAGGCCGCAGACTGAAGATGGTCACAATCTAAGACGCGATCTCGCAGAGGAACTTGATCCTTACAAGACGGATCTCCAGTTCCTCATAGTCGGCGCCGAGAGCCCTGAGGGCATCCTCGACAGAGTCCGAGTCCGCCTCCCTCCTGAAATATTCATAGATTTCCTCAACCACCTCTTCGTCAATCTCCTGGTTGATGTAATAGTTCAGATCCAGCTTTGTGCCGGAAGAGACGATGCTTTCGATCTCGGTGAGAAGATCCTCCATCTCAAGGCCTTTGGCCTCGGCTATGTCCTCAAGCGCCATCTGCCTGTCTATGTGCAGGATTATGAACACCTTGTCCGCCGATTTGGTCGGTGTTGACTTCACCACGAAATCCTCCGGACGGGTGATGTCATTCTCATCCACGTAACGCTTGATGAGTTCGATGAACTCCTTGCCGTACTTCCTCGCCTTGCCTTCCCCGACCCCCTGACAGTTGCAGAGTTCCTTGTAGGAAATCGGATAGAGGATCGACATATCCTCCAAGGCCGGATCCCCGAATATGATCCACGGCTGAAGGTTCAGTTTGCGTGACAAGTCCTTGCGCAGGCTCTTGAGCATTGAAAGAAGAGCGGTGTCGCCTCCGCCTCCCCTCATCGCCGCGGCTCCCGCAGCCGGCTCATCGTCGTCCTCCTCGGCAGCCTTTTTCGCCTGAAACACCCGATCCTCCACCATACGCACCTCGTAAGGGTCATTGAGAAAATCCTCGCCCTGCTTGGTCACATAGATCAGCCCGTAGGTCTCGATCTCCTTCTCAAGCAGGTGAAGCAGAAGGCCTTGATGCACGACAGCACACCAGAAATTCACACTGTGATTGTTCCCCGAGCCGAACAACGGCAGGGTGTCGTGCCTGTAGGATTTCACCATAGCGTTCGTCTCTCCGGCCAGAACAAGAGCGAGATGGTCGATCTTGAAATGCTCAGGAAGCGACTTTATCAACCTGATCACCAGGCACATCTCCTTACTCCCGTCAAAGGTCTCCTTAGGATTGACACAATTGTCACACAGACCGCAGTTGTCTTTCGGATAGTCCTCTCCGAAATAATTGAGCAGCATCCTTCTGCGGCACAGGCTCGACTCGGCGTACGCCACCGTGTCCATCAGCAGCTGACGGCCGATCTCCTGTTCGGAAACCGGTTTGCCCTGCATAAATTTCTCCAGCTTGCGGATATCCTTGTAGCTGTAGTAAGTGATGCATTCGGCGTTCTCCCCGTCACGGCCGGCACGGCCTGTCTCCTGATAATAGCCCTCGATGCTTTTAGGAATATCATAGTGGATGACGAAACGCACGTCAGGCTTGTCGATCCCCATACCGAAGGCGATGGTGGCAACGATGACCTCCACGTCCTCCATCAGGAAGCGGTCCTGGTTCTCGGCCCTGGTCTTGGCGTCGAGCCCGGCGTGATATGGGAGCGCACGGATTCCGTTGATATTCAAAAGATTCGCAATCTCCTCCACTTTCTTACGGCTGAGGCAGTAGATGATTCCGGACTTTCCCGGCCGCTGCTTTATGTACCTGATTATGTCTTTGTCCGGGTCAACCTTGTCACGGACCTCATAGTAGAGATTCGGCCTGTTGAACGACGACTTGAACACCGTAGCGTCAAGTATGCCAAGGTTTTTCTGGATGTCATTCTGAACCTTAGGGGTGGCCGTGGCGGTCAGGGCGATGATCGGAGCGCGACCTATTGTCTGCACCATATCCCTTATCCGCCGGTACTCAGGCCTGAAATCGTGTCCCCACTCCGAGATGCAATGCGCCTCGTCAACCGCATAGAAGGAGATGTTCACCTCCCTCAACAGATCGATGTTCTCTTCCTTTGTCAAGGATTCAGGAGCCACATAAAGCAGTTTGGTCACACCTGAGAGCACATCTGAGCGGACAGCCTGGATCTGAGCCCTGTTGAGCGACGAGTTCAGGAAATGGGCTATTCCGTTCTGTTCCTCCACAAAGCCTCTGATCACATCCACCTGGTTCTTCATCAAGGCGATGAGCGGCGAGATCACGATGGCCGTGCCCGGAAGCACCAAGGCAGGCAGCTGGAAGCACAAGGATTTGCCGCCACCTGTCGGCATAAGGACAAAGGTGTCCTTGCCTTCAAGAAGGTTGCGGATAATCTTCTCCTGATCCCCTTTAAAGGAATCGAAACCGAAGAATTCTTTCAACTTGGAATACAGTAATGACGAGTCAATTCCCATAGTGTTCCTAATTATTTCTAAAAATAGTGATTGTTTTCGGGATAAACAAGCATTTTGGAACTTTATGAATAATAAAGTCAAGAATTTTTGCGATATTTGCAGGACTTTTGGGTAATATGCCCAAAAACGGACATAGACAACTTATAAAATAATTAATATTATGAAGACAATCAAAATGTTTGCAGCCGCCGCGATGCTTCTTTCAGCCGTAGCCTGCAATTCCGGCAATGTCAACGGAAACGCCGGCGGAGCGGACAGCACCGCGGTCGCCAACCCTGTAAAACCAGTGAACCCTAAGGAGCTTCTTCCTTCAAAGGCCAGCGTTGACTCTGTCAGCTACCTCCTTGGAATCCAGCTCGGTTCTATGATCAAGAACTACAATATGGGTGACCTCAACTTCAATATGATCAAGAAGGGAGCCGCCGATTTCGTGGCTTCAAAGGGAACCCCTCGCGACACTGACTTCGTAAAGCAGTTCAAGGTGAACCCGGAGGAGATGAACCGCATTATGAGCGAATTCATCGAGAAGAGGTCTGAATATGTAGGAGCCATCAACAAGGCAGAGGAGAACAAGTTCCTTGAGGCCAACAAGAAGAAGGAAGGCGTGCAGGTTACCGAGAGCGGTCTCCAGTACATCATCAAGGAAGTCGGCAGCGAGGTTAAGCCTAACAGCTCCAAGGACACTGTCTATGTACACTACAAGCTCGCCCTCAAGGACGGCACCGTCATCGAGGAAGTCGCTGAGACACAGCCTTCTGTTATGCTTATGCTCAACAGGGTGATTCCTGGATGGACCGAGGGTCTCCAGCTTCTCGGCGAGGGCGGAAAGGCTACCCTCTATGTTCCTTCAGAGCTTGGCTACGGCGAGCGTGGAACCAACGGCATCGATCCTTACTCTACTCTCGTGTTCGACATCCAGCTCGACTCTGTAAAGCACTTCGTTGAGCCTGTAGTAGAGGACAAGAAATAATCACTGCCTCAGGCAGCATATACAAGCCTGCTTTGCGCCTGGCGCCGAGCAGGTTTAATTTTTACAAAATCAAAGATCTGAATATTATGGCATTGGAAATAGAAGGCAGGATCAAGCAGAAGCTTGCCAAGCAGAGCGGACAGGGTGCCAAGGGCTCCTGGACAAAACAGGATTTCGTCCTTGAATATCAGGACGGCAACTATCCGGCGGACGTGTGTCTCACGGCGTTCGGAAACGACAAGGTGGCGGATCTGGACAAGTACCAGATAAACGACACGGTCAAGGTCGCGTTCAATCTCAAGGCAAGGGAATACAACGGTCGCTGGTACAACGATGTGCGCGTCTGGAGGATCACTCCGGCGGGACAGCCGGCCTCAGCTCCGGCGCAGCAGCCGACCTATCAGGCTCCGCAGAATTATTCTCCTGCACCTCAGCCGAATTACGGAGCCCAGCCACAAGCGGCTCCAGCCCCGACCATCGACGATCTACCTGCCGACGACCCAAGCAATGACCTTCCGTTCTAGAGATTAATCCAATGGATGGAAGGGTCACGGCGCCACCAGGTGAGCTGCTTCTTGGCGTAATGACGAGTGTTCCTCTGGATGAGGCGGACAGCTTCCTCCAGAGGAATCTTTTTATCAAGATATTCAAAGATCTCCTTGTAGCCGACTGTCTGAAGCGCCTGGCAATCCCGGTACGGCAGCAGCGACCGGACCTCCTCCACAAGACCCTCGTCAATCATATTCAGAACCCTCTGATTGATCCGTGAATATAGCTCCTCACGCGGCCGCGTAAGTCCTATTTTTTCTATCTCGAAGGAACGCTCGCGCCTCTCCCCCGTCTTGAACGACGAGAACGGCTTCCCGGAGACCAGGCAGACCTCCAATGCCCGTATGACCCTCTGGCTGTTGCGGGTGTCAATCTGTGAATATGTAAGCGGATCCTTCAGCCTAAGTTCCTCGGCGATGGTCTCAACACCTTCTTTTTCAAGCCTTTCCCACAATTCAGCCCGCAAAGCCGGATCACCGTCCGGAAGATTGTCCAGCCCGTTGCAGACAGCGTCAATGTAGAACATCGAGCCGCCGGTCATCACCAAGGTCTCGTGCCCCTCATCGAAGAGCCTCTCAACCAGAGCCACAGCCTCCAGCTCGTAATCCCCCGCCGTGTAGGCCTGCGTGACCGGAACGGACTGAATGAAATAATGCTTCACAGCGGCAAGCTGCGAAGCACTCGGGACAGCGGTCCCGATCGACATATTCCTGAAGATTTGGCGGGAGTCGCAGGAGATCACCGGCGAGCCATATTCCAAAGCCTTCGAGACGCTGAAGTCAGTCTTGCCGACAGCGGTAGGTC
>CAVCRL010000113.1:0-8222 GCA_963604455.1 Lachnospiraceae bacterium
ACTTACGGCATTACGTCACCAGACATCATATTTCTGAGCAGCCTTTCCTTTTCCGCGGGCCAGTACCCACAGTCAAGTTCGATGAACACTGAAGTATAAGGCATAAGGCATTCGGTTTTCAGCACGAGCACGCTGAACAGACCGGCCGCCTTGTCGAGTTTACCGAAGATCTCATCGTGAGGTATCTGACGCGGCTTTCCTGTCCCAGATGCATCCAAAACCGAGAACACACGCTCCTTGTACCTCTCTATCCCAGGGCACAAGGCATCATTCATATAAGAGAGTTCCCGGTCAATATACACGATAGGGCGGATGTGGAAAGACCTGCCGACCTGATCCATCAGGAAGGAAAGGACATCCGGCAAGTCATCGCCGGTGTCCACATACGTCATCCCAGCCGTATTCTGCAACGGGAAAGCCTTGTCCACTATCAGGATCCAGTTCCTATGACCGAATATGGGCAGAGTTTCCGCTATCTTGTCTTTCCACATAAGGCTCATTATTTCAACTCTTCGTCAAACACGACAGCCACTTTGCCGCACTTTCCTCCCGCCATAAGCGCATACGCTTCCGACGCGCGTTCGAGCGGGAAACGATTTGTGACAAGATCCTCAGGATGTATGCCCCAGCGGACGATCCTTTCCACGAGTTCCTCCATTCTCCAGATATTGGTCACCCAGGAGCCATAGATGGTTTTCTGTTCGTGGATGATGTCCGGACTCGGGTTGAACTCAACAGTGCCACCCTCACCGATGAAGACGATCTTTCCCCATCTGCGCGTTCCACGAATGGCCAGCTGGCGTCCGTAAGTGTTTCCGGAGCAGTCCACCGCACGTTCCGCACCGTATCCTCCGGTCAATTCACGCACCTTGCCGAGAGCATCGGCATCAGATATTATCACCTCGTCACAGAGTCCCTTTTCACGTGCTATGTCAAGACGTTCCTGAACGGTGTCCACACCGATGACCTTGTTGGCACCCATAGCCTTGGACAGCATAGCGGCAGCCAGTCCAACTGGACCAAGGCCGACCACGAGCACCGCGTCGTTTCCGCTAATGCCTATTTTTTCAAGACCCTCGTAAACAGTTCCGAAGCCGCAGGCTATCTGTGCCCCGTCCGTATAGGTCAGAGAGTCAGGAAGAAGGACGAGATCCTTTTCCTCGGCAAGCAGATACTCGGCCATTCCACCGTCACGCTGCCATCCGTATGCCCTTCTGTAAGGAGAAGTACAGCTGATCATATAACCACGACGGCAATCGTTGCAGACACCGCAGCCGGAGATATGATAGACAACGACCCTATCGCCCTTCTTGAAACGGCGGAGTCCTTCGCCGCACTCCACGATCTGTCCGCTTGGCTCGTGACCGCAGATTTTGTTCTGATAGCCTTCCGGTCCTTTTCCGACGTGCTCGCGGTATATGGCGCGGATGTCGCTTCCGCAAATTGTGGATGACTTCATCTTTATCAGCACTTCACCGTGTCCCGGCTTCGGGATTTCAACGTCCTTGAGAACCACTGTGCTGTTGCCCGGCAGATATGCCGCTTTCATTGTTCCTTCCATATTACAAGTATTTTTAGTTTATAAAACTGTTTTTTCTTTCAAGTCAGAATGTCCTGATCACTTACTTTCTGATGATTCCGTCCTCATCCCAGAGATATTCCCAAGTCGCTCCCGGCCAGCAGAATACCTGTCCTTTTATGAAACGGCATTTTCTGTCGATGCCGGCAATCGCCTTCATCTCAGCGTCGCTGAGCGGGTCTTCCGTGGCGCAGCGCAGGTTGGACGTGAATTTCTCCGGCTTTACGGAAAACGGGATGACCACTTCACCTCGCTGAACGGCCCATTTCAGACAGATGACAGCCGGATGCACGTTATGCGCGGCGGCTATCTGCCGGATAACGGGGTCTTCTATAGGCACTGTATCATCTGGAGTCTTATCCCTGTCAGGTCTGTTAGGCGACCCTATAGGGCAGAAGCCTATAGGCTGGATGCCATTCGAGACCATATATTCATACAATTCAGGCTGTTGGAAATGCGGATGAAGCTCCATCTCGTTGACAACGGGAGCTATGCGGCAGTCGCGCAGCAAGAGTTCCATCTTGGCCCGGGTCATATTCGAAGTTCCGATATTCCGTACAAGGCCTTTGTCCACAAGGCTTTCCATCGCGCTCCACGTCTGCATAAAATGCTCGTGGATGTATGGCTCGGCATAAGGGTCACGCGAATCCACGGACACACCTTTAGCGTGGGCGTTCGGGAACGGCCAGTGAACCAGATACAGGTCAAGATAGTCGAGCCGCAGGTCTTTGAGAGTCTGTCTGCATGCCTCTTCCACCTTGAAGTGCATATCGTTCCACACTTTCGAGGTTATCCAGAGATCCTTGCGCTCCACAGTGCCCTCCGCCATAACTTCCGCGAGAGCCTGTCCTATTTCCTTCTCATTGCCATAGACCGAGGCACAGTCAATATGTCTGTACCCGACACGTATGGCTTCCTTTACGGCATTGGCGATAGTGTCATTGTCATAATGGTCGGATCCGAAAGTACCGATTCCCACCACGGGGATCCGGTCACCGCTCTTCAGCGTCTTTTTCGGAACCAAATCTGGGTTGATGTTATGAATTTCCATACTATAATTTTGGTATCTTGTCAAGAGATTGTTTTTATTGTCTGCTCTGCACTTTGATTGTGCCTTTCAGCCCGACGTGCGTGTTGGGGCTGCTGCTTAGAAGCACCCTTAGTTCACAAGGACCTTCCACTTGGGAGAACTCAACTTTGAAATCGCGTTCGTTCACATCATCTTTTTGTGCGATCAGCCTGCCGTCCAGCCATATCTCGGCCTTTCCCGCCACATTTTTGAAAAGGAGGACACCTCCGTTCTCCTCGTATTCGCGGGACAGTTTCAGCTCGGTACGCCACATCACGTAACTTGCATCCTTAAGGAACTGCGCGACTCCTGGCGCGACAGGCTCCCAGGTGTTCATATCGTTGTCAGCGATTTTCATTGCGACATCCGGACGCTCTTTGAAGAACGGGGAGAGGAACCATCGGTCGAGTATGATCTGCGGGCTTTCCACCTTGACGAGAGGTTTCAACTGCGCCTTGACGACAGGAATGGTGATCACGGCATCCTTGAGACCGTCCGCCCTTGCCCGGAGAATGATCTCTCCCGGTGTCTCGTCAGCCTGGACAATCACCTGCGCCAGTCCGTTGAAAAGGCTCCTGTGCGGTGCTTTTTCGCTTTCGTGGCAGTTCGGGTCGCCGTTGCCCACACCGATGATGCGGCCGGGACCGGAGATTTCAAATTCAACAAGATTCTGAGCAACAGGAATATGGCGCCCCTTGTTGTCAAGGGCTTCCACGGTGACAGGCGTGGCATCGCAACCATCCCCTTTGAGTTCCTGGAAATATGGCGTAAGGCGTAGTCTGACAGGTTCGCCTGTGGTCTCCACCTTTGCGCGGGCCACAATCTTGCCGTCTTTATAACCCTCTGCCTCAAGACGACCTGGCTTGTAAGGAACTTCCCAAGTGTTCATCTCATAGATATCCACTGGTTGTTCGGAAATAGTCTTGCCGTTCAGTCTGAGCCTCACCTTGTCCACATTGCTGAAAGCCATCACCTTTATCGGTTTTCCTATCGAGTCCGCCGGCCAGTTCCAGTGAGGTATTAGCTCGACCATAGGCTCCTCCGGCTTCCACTGCGCCTTATGAAGATAAAAGGCCGATTTCGGGAATCCGCAAATGTCCATTATCCCGAAGAAGGAACTGACAGACGGCCAAGTGAACGGCGTAGGCTCACCGTGATAGTCAAAGCCGGTCCAATAGAAGCATCCGGCCATCCAAGGCCGCTGTGCGACCTCCTTCCAAGCCCTGCGATGAGTCGCGCCCCATCCCGCCGAGGCTGAGTCATAGGAATCATAGATATGCTTTGACTTGTCGGTGTGATATTCACCTCTCGTCATAAACGCCGAGCCATCCTCCGAGCTTGTGAGCGGGAGTTCCGGATTGCTCTTATGGAATCTGTCGTAATTGCTGATCTGATAGTTGAAGCCGCCGACATCCACAGCCTGGGACACATTGTAAGGAGAGAAGAAGCCTCCGTTCATCGCGGCGGTCACGGGACGTGAGGTGTCGAGTTCCTTCACCACGGATGCCATACGGCGCACCATCTCATAACCGTTCTCGGTTCCCTGCATCGGCTCCTCGTTGAAGACCGACCAAAGGATCACGCTCGGGCAGTTGCGGTCACGGCGCACGAGCCATTCGAGTTGCCTGACATATTCAGGCGAAGGGTTGAAAAGCCTGTTTTCATCAATCACCATTATGCCCATACTGTCGCACATTGCCATAAACTCCTTTGAGGCAGGATTGTGGGACAGGCGGTAGGCATTGACTCCCATCTCTTTCAGACGTTCCAGACGGAACTTCCACAGCGATTCAGGAATGGCCACTCCGACTCCGGCGTGATCCTGATGGTTGCATACGCCCTTGATCTTCACATTCTTCCCGTTGAGCCAGAAACCGGAGTCCTTGTCAAAACGTATCGTGCGGAATCCGCATTTCGTGACCTCCTTGTCCGTCTGGACACCGTTCTGACTGACAACAGTCTTCACCGTGTAAAGGACCGGGGTTTCCGGAGACCAGAGCTTAGGATTGTCCACACGAAGACTGATCTTTGCGACACCGTCCTTAAGCGAAGCGACCGTCAGAGACTGTTCACCTTCAGCTACCTTCTTCCCGTCCGGATCAACTACTGTCATCTTCACCACGGCATCCGCCGCCAGTTTTCCGGAATTGTTGACGGTAACTTCGCCCGGAATATTCCAGACGCCATACTCATCTTTCACCGGATGGGCAAAGACCCCATCGGTGACAATATGAAGTGGCGAGCGTTTCACCAACGACGTGTGGCGATAGATTCCGGCGCCCTCATACCACCATCCTTCCTGCGGAACCGCATCCACCTTCACGGCAATCGTGTTGAGATTGTCGCCATAGGTAGCGAATGGAGTTATGTCAATGTACATTGAGGTGTATCCGCACCAGTTGCGGTGCACAAGCGTGCCGTTCACCCATATTGTCGCGTGAGTCGAAATCCCGTCGAATTGAAGTTCAATGTGCTTTCCTTTGTCCTCCTCCGGAAGACGGAACTTCCGGCGATACCAACCTTTGCCACGATTATAATAGCCCTGGGAGAGGTTGGCGGTAGAGTCTATCTTACCTTCGATGGCCCAGTCGTGAGGCAGGTTGAGCAGCCTCCAGCCGGAGTCATCGTAGTCCACTGAAGCCGCGCCGATGGCCCGTCCGGCCTTCGTGCTCCTGTAGGTCTCATTGTGTCCTTTTATGATCGGATCAGGGATGTCACCAAGATGGAACAGCCACCCTTTGTCAAGAGACAGCACCTCCCTATGCGTCACTTTTCCTTCGGCCGCGGCAAGTCCGGAGCCCAGCAACAGCGACATACATATCGCGACGAATATCTTTTTCATAAAACCGATCAGTTAGCTGTGTTGTTGATCTTATCCTCACGCACCTTCTGAACGCTCCCGGTGCGGACTTCCATATAAGTCTTGGTGTTGAGCTTCGGGAAGCCCTCCTTGCGGATGCGTTTTCCAACCTCAGTCAGGGTCTCGATGTTCTCCTCCTGGATCCTGCCGTCAGGATATGGAGCGATATTCAAAAGAAGGTTGCCATTGAAATCAGCGCATTTCTCAAGAAGTTCCCACACCTCATCGGGTGTCTTCTGATGCTGTTTTGGTGATTCCATGTACCCCCAACATAGTTTCTGGATAGGAATATTGAGCTCGGCAAGTTTCCCCTTGTTGCTTTCCCAGGAATGATCTGCGGCATCCTGCACCGACTGCGGCAATCCAGCGTTCTTGAACAGAGGCGCCAAAGATCCCATACTCCCCTCACCCGTGATGAAGTCCTCGTTGCCGTTCGCCCCGGTCTTATACACCACCATCGCGTGAGGCTGTATCGCGTGGATCATATCATAGATTTCCTGAATATTGAACATATCGGGATGCTGATAGACTCCACCGACAGTATCGAACCAAAGTCCGGCGATAGGGCCATACTGAGTGCATAGCTCCATTATCTGCGTCTTGGCGAAATTGATATAATGCTTAAAATCCTCTTTATCCTTGTATTTGTAGGCCTCCGGCATCTCTTTGTAAGCCGGACGGGCCGGGTTGTACATCTCACGTGTCATAAAGAAAGGGTGATGCCAGTCAAGACCGTAAGAGTAATAGATAAAGAGACCGATCCCCGCCTTGCGGCATTCCACGGCAAGTTCTTTCACGAAGTCGCGTTTCGGAGTGCCGTCCATGCTGTCATAGTCACCAGCCTTTGAGTCCCAGAGAGCATAGCCGTCGTGATGCTTGGCCACAAAGGTGATATATTTCATATTCGCCTTCTTCGCAAGGTCAACATAATCCTTGGCGTTGAAATTCTCTCCTGTAAATTTTCTTGCCGTGGCCTCATATTCTTCAATAGGGATCCTGTCGTTATACATCACCCATTCGCCTTTCTTATAGAGAGATGCCGGCCCCCAATGGATGAAAAGGCCGAACCGGGCATCCTTAAACCACGCCTTTGACGCCTCGGCCGGAGATTTCTTATATTCCTTCTCATATCCTTTGAGGAAATATGGCATCTCGCGCCAAGTCTGCTCCTGCGCCTCGGAGCGCAGGCATAATGAAAGAAGAATCAATATTGAAAAAAATGCTCTCATAATGTTCAGAAAATAACTTTTACGACATCCACCAGTCTGGTCCTTTTCGCGGGAGGAATCCTCAGGGAAAGTGTCCCGTCTGAATATTCAAACGGAATATCCTCACCCGTGCGGAGGAGAATGGCCTTGCCAGGCTTCTTCTCCAAGTCCCGCACCTTGATTGTTCCCTGCGTATTCGGGAAGGCATGGAGGTAGAACACTCCCTCATCCTCCTTTACTGTCATCGGAGCGTTGCAGCTCTCTGGATATGTCCCCGCACGGGTGCCATAGATTGATTCTCCGGAATATTTCATCCAATGTCCGATCTCTTTCCAGGCTTTCAAGGCTTCGGGCGGGATGCTTCCGTCAGGTGCGGGTCCCACATTCGCGAGGAAATTCCCGCCCCAGGCACGCAGTCTCACAAGTTTCTCGATCACCTCCTCACCTGTGTCCATATGATCGCTGTTGGAATAAGACCATCTGCGGCTTGGCCAGCACGGATCGTTTGTCTCAAACCATCCGTAGAACCGTTTCTCAGGCAGAGTCCCTTCAGAATCATTATAGTCGCCAGGCTGTCTGTTGCGACGGTTGATCACGATCCCCGGCTGAAGTTCGCGAACCCAGTCATTTGACACCTCCGCCTGTCCGCCGTCAAAGAAAAGAAGGTCAATCCTGCCGTAGTTGGTGAGGAGTTCCTCAAGCTGATTCTTGATCATCTCCTGACGCTTCTTATCCCAACCCTCAGGTTTCCGTGTCAGCTTCTCAACCAGATTATGGTTCTTGTCATAATAAAGACTGCCCTTTTTACCGAAGTGGATATAGTCCCGGTCATAATGCCAGTCAGGAGGTGAGAAATAGAGTCCGCATTTAATGCCATATTTATGACAGGCATCCGTAAACTCTTTCACAAGGTCCCGGCCACCCATTTTCTGTCCCACGCCGAAATCACTGTACTTGCTCGGCCACATAGTGTAGCCGTCGTGATGCTTGGTTGTGAACACGGCATATTTGAAACCGGCTTCTTTCGCCTGCCTTATAAATTTGTCAGGGTTGAATTTGCGGGGATTCCACCCATCCGCCATAGCCCAATACTTTGTCGGAGCCAACTCCCCATCATCCCAACTTTTGTTGGCGATCATACCCCAAGAAAGATCTATGCCCCCATCGATGGCCGCAAGCCCGAAGTGAACGAACAGGCCGAGCCCCGCATCAGGGAACCATTGAGCCAGAGGATGATTGTTCACACGCTGACCTTGCGTCTTCGTCTGCTGAAGAATCGTATGCTGTCCTTGGGCGTCCTGCGCCACCACAACAGCATTCATCAACAGGCAGGTTGATATTACCGAAACTATTCTTTTCAATCCCATCATGTGCAAATATTATTTATAGTTCAGCCAAGTGGTGGCATTGGTGTCCTTATTGGTGGTGAAGCGTATCCAACGAGCCTGAAATCCTTCCGGGAATCTGTATTTCCATTCCTTGCCAGGCTTCACGGTCACTGTCTTA
>CAVCRL010000114.1:0-8131 GCA_963604455.1 Lachnospiraceae bacterium
ATTTTCTGATTTTTTGGTTCAGATTCATCTACAAGTACAGAAGTGCGGTCGAGATCGGTAATATGGATTTTGTCCGAGAAAAGATACTCGCTGATTATGAGTCCTTTTCAGGCTTTTGTCTGGAACGATATTTCCGTCAGAAATATATGGAGACTGGTCTGTATAATGTTGTGACGAATTACTGGGAGTCCGGAAGGAATGGTTCGGTAGGAGAAAACAATGAGATAGATTTGGTGGCGGTCGATGAAAATGAGAAACGCATCGTGATCGCGGAATGCAAGCGTAATCACGATAAGATCAATGTGTCAGCTCTGAAAGATAAAGCCAAGTCAATAGCGTATCATCACAAGAATTGGACGATTGAATATTCCGCCCTTTCACTTCGTGATATGTGATCACTTAACACTTTTCTCTGGGAAATTCTTGCATAAATCTACACTTTCTCCTGAAGAATCTCCTTGAGGAACGGGCAGGTGACTGAGGCGGGGTTCTGGGCAAGGGCTTTTTTTGGGGGGGCTTCGCCAATTGAACTTGATGGTGTGCCTGTCACCTTTTGTGACGATCGATACACTTGTGCTAAATTAGGGACGTGAGTTGCACGAAGATTCTTTTTGCCCTTATTTATGGCTTGCGAGAACTGGCTCAAATGCCACTCTGCAAACTTATTAGTTTATCTTGTGAGATACTCTTGCTTTTTCTTGTAATGTATTATATATTTGCGACATAGTACTGTATATGATCCTATGACTTAGTGGCCTGGCAGTACCGTAGGCGTGACTAGCAATTGACTCAACATAGGAGGCTGACCTCTGAAATCGTAGAAGCAGTACTGCCTATGATTATTCTTAGCGATTGAGAATCAATTCTTTTTTTTGTAAAACTTTGAACAAGGCTCTTTTATGAACAAACGAATTATTTTTATTGTTTTGTCTCTTCTCGCCGTTATCTCTGTTGGTTGCAATAAATCTGATGGAGAGTCTACTATCTATGGCAAAAGTTGGGAAGAGAAATGGATTGTCGCCTCAAAGACAATCACCGCTACAGGATCCAGTGGACCTGAAATATGTTATTGGATTAAAGTTGACAACAACCCTGTTTGGCAAATCAGCCATAGCCAGATAGAGGGCTTCAATTATGAATGTGGCTACGAGTACGAATTGCTTGTTAAAGTGCAAGAAATACTTGATCCGCCTCAGGATGCATCTTCCTATGAATATACACTTCTCTCTGTTGTGTCAAAAATACTAAAAGAATCAGATGTTCCGCTTTTGACAAATACTCCATTAGAACGTATTTCTTACGCTGAAACTTTTCAAGTAGGAACAACATTCTCTGATTCGATTACGGTTATTGAGGGCGATATTCTTCTTTCAAAAGAACAAGCTGAAGCTATAGTGACAAGATCAGGGGCGATAAAGGATGTTACAAGATATTGGCCAGGTAATACAGTGTATTGTATTATACGTTCGCACAGGATTTTACGTTACAATCAAATGTCGAAATGGCTATTGAAGAGTGGGAAAACAAGACGAGTTTGACTTTCGTTAACGGCACAGGCAGAGGTAATTACATAGAATTTTTTCACGGGAATGGTAATTATTCATTCTTGGGAATGGTAGGAGGAAAACAGCAGGTTAGCCTGTCTTTGTATGGAAGCAACTATGGAACTGCTATTCACGAGATAGGACATGCGGTAGGTCTCATACACGAGCAATGCCGAAATGATAGGGATTCTTATATTACTATACATACTTCTAACATTTTGTCTGGAAAAGAGCCTAATTTTTCAAAATATGCTTCGGGGTTGGTTTGTGATGTCGGCACTTTTGATTTTGGATCGATTATGCTATATGATTCTTTCGCTTTTAGTGCCAACAATCAGCCTACGATGACTACTAAGGATGGACTGTATTTTTATGTACAAAGGACTCATTTGTCAGACGGCGATGTTCAAGGTGTGGCTGCAATGTATGGCCCTCCGTTTATTGTGTTGGATTTTGATACACAGGTTATTAGAGATGAGGTTGGTGGACTTGATGAGGTATATGAACGTTCTGTTTCATATACAATTCGGGTCTTTGCAGACAAAAACGGAACTCAACAGACAACTCTTGAATACCCACGTGTAGTGACAATTTACGAGAATAAGCGAGTATATGAATCAGGTGAGGTAAAGGAAACAACAAGGCCTTATAATGTGACCCTTCCTGCGGGCTGTGGATCGTACTCTATTGGAACGGTGCGTAATATTGAGCGTTATTACAAAAGTGATCCTATAGAGATGGATGTTACGACATACTCAATTGATGTTCCTCCCGCGACTCAGCTGTGATGCAAGGTCTGTTCGTCTCTTATTGTCAGCGGAATATAAACTCTTGTAAATAAGCATAATGACGCACCCTCCTCCTGCCTGTTTGGCTAGGAGGAGGGTGATTCTTTTGTTGATATTCAACCGTTTGGTCGCCACGGTGATGTCGTGCGATTTTTATATTCCTGTTTTTGTGACTATCGTTACGGTAACGAAGGTAGTATTAAAAGTAGATCTCGTCCACTTGGCTGGCGTTGATGAAACGCGTTCCCGTGAAAATCGTGTACGGTTTTCTCCTTTGATCAGGATTTTATGCCTTAGTCTTGTGTTTAGCCCTTTAGCCTTGGTTGGTACACCAGAAGTGCGTTTCCTGTACCAATGGCGTACCTTAGACCATTTGGTACATATAAAGGCCTTCTGCCGTACGGTTTCTGTTCCACGAAATCCGATGGCATCCCGTTTTCCAGGTGCGCAAAACCTTACGCACCTGAAACTGCATCCGCCTAACAATGAGCTGTTTGGCGTTCCAGGTGCGAGCATATTCGTACACCTGGGAGTCGGGGGCTTCGTTACAGAGCGTTCTATTGGTGTTCCTGACTTCCAGGTGTGAGAAACCACGCACACCTGAAACACCATTATCTTGATAACTAATAAGTTGCTCTTCTATGTATGAATATGTTTGCGCACCTAAGCGTTATGGACGGTTAACGGCAGCATTAGCGAATATCTCTTTTAGGAACGGGCCGGTGACGGAGGCGGGGTTCTGGGCGAGTTGCTCGGGAGTGCCTTGGGCGACTATGAGGCCGCCGCGGCGACCGCCGTCGGGACCGAGGTCGAATAGGTAGTCCACGCTCTTGAGGACATCCAGATTGTGCTCGATGATGATTACCGTGTTGCCTTGATCGACAAGCTGTTGCAACACATTGAGCAACACCTTGATGTCCTCGAAATGGAGGCCGGTCGTCGGCTCGTCGAGGATGTACAGAGTGTTGCCGGTCGCCTTTCTGAACAGCTCCGCAGCCAGTTTCATTCGCTGGCTCTCGCCTCCAGAAAGCGTCACGGCTGATTGGCCGAGATGAACGTAACCGAGACCCACATCGACCAAAGCTTTCAGTTTCTGGGCGATGGCCGGAATCGGCTTGAAGAACTCGTAGGCCTCGCTGATAGGCATCTCAAGCACGTCGTTGATGCTCTTGCCCTTGTAATGCACGGCCAGCGTGTCCTCCTTGTACCTCTTGCCCCTGCACTCGTCGCAGACCACGTTGACGGACGGCAGGAAGTTCATCTCGATGACCTTGATTCCGGCGCCCTTGCAGGCCTCGCAGCGGCCACCGGCCACATTGAACGAGAACCGGCCGGCCTTGAATCCGCGAACCTTTGCGTCAGGAGTGTCGGCGAACAGATTGCGGATGTCGTTGAACACACCCGTGAACGTGGCCGGGTTGGATCTCGGCGAACGCCCGATCGGACTCTGGTCGATCTCGATCAGTTTGTCGATGTTCTCGACACCCTCCAGTGAATCGTAAGCCAAAGGATGCAGCTTGGCCCTGTAGAACTTGTTCTTGAGGATCGGCATCAGCGTCTCGTTGATGAGCGTAGACTTGCCGCTTCCGCTGACTCCGCTGATCCCGATGAAGCATCCCAGCGGAAAATCCACACTGACATTCTTCAGATTGTTGCCTCTCGCTCCCTTGATGCTCAGGAACTTGCCGCTCCCTGTCCGGCGCATAGACGGAATCTCAATCGAATCCTTTCCCTGAAGATAGTCCAGAGTTTTTGACTTTCCGAATATGCAATGCCTTGCTGTCTCCTTGTCCAATGAGGAAGGAATCTTTCCGTTGTCCGAGGAATATTCCATCAGAGCCTTCAGAGGTGCGTTCAGGCATATTTTCCCTCCTTTGTCGCCGGCACCCGGTCCCACATCCACAAGCCAGTCAGCGCTCATCATCGTCTCGTAGTCGTGCTCCACGACCATAACGGAGTTGCCCTCGTCCCGAAGTTCCTTCAGCGAGTTGATCAGCTTTCGGTTGTCTCTCTGGTGCAGTCCGATTGACGGCTCGTCCAGGATGTACAGCACGTTGACGAGCTTGGATCCGATCTGCGTGGCGAGCCTGATTCTCTGGCCCTCTCCGCCGGAAAGCGAGGCCGTCGGGCGGTCAAGTGACAGATAGTCAAGGCCCACGTCCAGCATAAACTGAACCCTTTCGTTGAGTTCTTTGAGTATGTCCCGTGCGATGTTGTTCTCTCTTGTGTTCAGTTTTCCTGGTAACGAAGCGAACCATTCCTTGAGTTCGGTCATCTCCATAGCCGCCACCTCTGAGATAGTCTTGCCGTCAATCTTGAAGCAGCGGGCGTTCTCGTTCAGCCTGGTTCCGTGGCAGACCGGACACACGATCTTCTCGTCGATGTCGTCCACGATTCCGTCAAACGTAACCATTTCGGACAGACTACCTTCGCCTACACGGAACAATTCATCACTTCCGAATATGATGTGCGAGATGGCCTCGTCCGGAATCGAGTCGATAGGATCGTACAAAGAGAAATTGTATTTCCGTGCGATGGAGCGGATTATGTCATATTTCTTAGTCTCTCGCATTTTTCCAAGCGGGACTATTCCTCCGTCCGCTATCGAGACTGAACGGTCCGGTATGATGGTGTCCATATTCACATCTACTATCATTCCAAGTCCTTTGCAGTGAGGGCAGTAGCCTTCCGGAGAGTTGAACGAGAAGGAATGTGGCGCGGGCTCCTGCAAGGATATTCCCGAATCAGGATCGACAAGGTGCTTGGAGAAATGCCTCAGTTTGTCTGAGCCGAATTCCAGCAGGGCGACCGAGCCTTTGCCAAGATTCAGAGCCGACATCACGGAGTCCCGGACCCGTTTCTCATCGCCCTCAGACGGCTTGAGCTTGTCCACGACCAGTTCTATGAAGTGGCTTTTGTAGCGGTCCAGAGCGTCCACTTCGTTCAGCGGGAGTATATTCCCGTCCACTCTGACATCGGTGTAGCCTCGTTTGCGGAGCTGGTCGAACAGCTCGCGGTAATGTCCCTTGCGCCCCACGACCAGCGGAGCGAGCAGGTAGCATTTCTTCCCCTTATATTCATCCATTATGAGGTCCACGATCTGCGCGTCCGTGTAGCGGACCATCTCCTTTCCCGTGACCGGTGAATATGCCCTCGAAGCCCTTGCGTACAGAAGCCGGAGGAAGTCGAATATCTCGGTGATGGTGCCGACGGTGGAGCGTGGGTTGTTGCCTGTCGTCTTCTGCTCGATCGCGATGATCGGACTCAGTCCCGTTATGCTCTCGACCTCAGGCTTTTCCAGCACCCCCATAAAGTGCTTCGCATACGTCGAAAGCGTGTCCAGGTACCGTCTCTGCCCCTCGGCGTAGATCGTGTCGAACGCCAGCGAGGACTTCCCGCTGCCGCTCAGTCCCGTCACCACCACAAGTTCCCCCCTTGGAATGTCAACATTCACACCCTTAAGGTTATGCGCCTCCGCTCCCCGGATCTCGATATATTCTTTCTTGCTCATCATTTCCGCTTTATTCCGCAAATTTAACGAATATTCAGAAAAGTCCGCTTCTATCAGAACGACTCTATGGTTGCATTAGAAATAGACCTCGCTTTCGTCAACCTGGTTCGCGTTGATGAACATAATGTAATATACAGGCATATATGTTATCTTTCCGGAAGTACGTACCTCCCTGGCGTTTGACAGGATCAGGCCAGATTTGATGTTATAGTCCAATACATTCAGCAGGTTGTCGATGGCACTGTGAATGGTATAATTCTTACCTGATTTAACCTCGATCGGCAATACGCTTGTGTTCCTGTAGTCATCAATCAGAAAATCAACCTCACCTTTCTGCTTGTTGTCATAATAGAAGAGGTTGTGTCCGTGTGCCTTTAGTTCCTGGGCGATGACACTTTCATAGACAGAGCCAAGGTTCACCCCTTCCTCATCGGAAAGAACCGGACGAATATTGTTCCTGTACAGTTGCGCCGTAAGTAGCCCCACATCATTCAGATAGAGTTTGAGAAGATTCTTGTGGACGGACTCAGACAGGGGATACTTTGGATTTGAGATGGAATTGACGTTGAGGGCGATTCCTGAACAGGTCAGGTACTCGAATTCCTCCTTATAATTGTCGAATCTATCTCCGGTCTTGTCTCGTATGTCTTTTGCCACAATCCTTTTTTTCTTGTTTTCCATCTGTGACGGAATCATATTGTAGATACGCCTTATGAGAAGAGACTTGTTACTGTCTTTCTCGTATTTTGTCGCATCAACCTCGTAAAGAGCTCTGATGCTTTCCTGTACGTCCCTGACTTTTACGATATTACGTGAGTCCAGATATTCATTCACAGCGTCCGGCATCCCGCCGACAAGAAGGTAGCGCCGGAACTGGCTGATAAGATAATTATGCATAGTTTCGTCCACGCTTTCACCTTTCTCCATCTTTTGCCGGAGTGTGGCCAGCGCTTCGGAGCTAAAGTTATTCGCAAGCAAAAACTCTTCGAAATCAAGTTGATACATCGGTTTCCTGATAATACTGCCGACAGGTATTGAGGTGGTTTCCCGTAATGTAAGCCCTAACAGACTGCCACTCGCTATGAAACGGAACCGATGGTCTTCCCGGAAGAATTTCAGCAGTGTCAAATATTGTGGATAGTGCTGTATTTCATCAAGAAAGACAAGAGTGTTCTTATAGGAGTCAAGATCCTTGCCACGGATTGAACTCAAAACGAAGTAGAACTCTTCGGTGGTTCTGATGTTCTTGAACAGTTGCGACCCTTCGTCGTCTTTCACGAAATTGATTTCTATGAAGTTTTCGTACAACTTTCCGCCAATTTTGCGTATTATAAATGATTTGCCGACTTGCCTTGCTCCTTCCAGAATCAGGATTCTGTCGGTTTCGGACTTTAGATGGTCCTCCAAGTAACTTTCTATCTTTCTGTGTAGCATTTGTTTGACACTTTTCTATGAAATATAGCTGCACAAATCTACACTTTTCTATAAAATTACACAACTGATATCTACACTTTTCTTATTGGAGCCCGGCATTATTTAACGAATATTCAGTAAATTTGTAGTCAAGAGTAAAACAGACGAATCAATGAGTCAGGATCATCAACTGAACATCAAGACATTTAATTTCAATTCGTTCCGGGAGAATTGCTATGTGCTTTGGGACGGGAAGGGGAATTGCGTTTTTGTGGATCCGGGGTGCTATTGGCCGGAGGAGTTCGCTAAACTTAAGGAGCTGGTGGAGACGGAAAGGCTGACCCCAAAGGCCATCTGGCTGACGCACGGGCATTTCGACCACGTGCACGGGGTGCTGAGGATCATTCAGGAATATTCAGTGCCGGTGCTGATGTCGCCGGAGGACAAGATGATTCTGGACAACAATCCGGCGGCCGTGAGGGAGTTCGGGCTGATAGCGCACGATTCCTCTGAGATCAAGACGATGGATGTTCGTGACGGTGAGATTTTAGATACGCTTGAGGGTTCGCCTTTCAGGGTGGTAACCACTCCGGGACACACTCCGGGCGGTGTCTGTTACTACGACGAGACGGACAAGGTCCTGCTGACGGGCGACACGCTTTTCGCCGGGGCGATCGGGCGTTCGGACCTTATCGGCGGGGATTACGACCATCTGATAATCAGTATAATGGACAAGTTGATGGGACTCCCGGGCGATGTGGATGTGCTTCCGGGGCACGGGCGCAAGACCACCATCGCTGACGAGCGGACCCACAATCCGTTCCTCCAGCCGTTCAACGAGCCGGAGGAGGATCTTGACTGGGACGGGGAAGGAA
>CAVCRL010000115.1:0-8119 GCA_963604455.1 Lachnospiraceae bacterium
AAAACAACTGACAGTTGTACAATTATCAGAACGCCCAGCCGAACATCACGCAAGGGTGGATAGTTCTACCATTGAATTCATTGTCATAAGGCGAGGAATATTGCAGGCCAACACCAAGAAAAGAAGTTCGTAACTTGCCGCGGATCGCATAGGCGCACATCAGGCGCCCCTGCCAATAATTGAAGTCGTAATTTCCCACAGTCGCCAAACCAGTCAAGCTTACCTCAAGGCCGTCAGTCTGATTGAAGAAATGGCGATACGCCACGCCAAGTCCAAGTTTGTCTTGAAAATCATAGTTTTTCGTGGTTGACCTATTATAAAGACATTCAGCGATTCCAATCGGAAGATATACTCCGAAATCCTTGCTGACATAATAGCCGATCCTCTGCTCAATCTCCAAAGCCCCGACGTCCTTGCCGACCTTGGAAGCAACCACATTGAAACTGTAATAGATTTTGTCAACAAATCTTTCCTGCGCCGATCCACATAAATACAAACTAAACAACAAAACCAATGTTGTAGATAATTGTTTAATTAATAGTTTCATCAAACTACTTCTTTCAATATTCAAATAACATAACCATTAAAACCATCAATTCTAATAAATCATCAAAACCGCTTACTGGAATTAATAACAATGACCTATTCCGACACATTTAATAAAGCCTCTTCCTGCCACATAAGTTTGCTGCTACCAGTCACTGATACGGCCGACTTTACAATCTCCTTTGAAGAATCTTCTATCTCAGAGGCATCAACAATCTCTTTAAAGCCAAGACTATATTCCGGGATAAGGTTTTCTTCCAAGTTTGCAACATTGTCTGCATAGATTTTCACTAATCTCAATTCTTTCTCAAGAGTGGGATATTTTCCTAAGGCATCGTTATACAAACTTTCAGAAGATTCCGACTTTGACAACTGGGAAAAAGTTCTGAAATCATCTATTGAATATCGAACGGATAAGGAACTGTATTCGCACACTTTATCATTTATTATTCTATTCAGTTCGATATCAGACAAAGACATTATATTAGGATTTTCTTCAAGTATCTCAGTTATCAAACGGTTGTGTATCAAACCTAAAGAATCAGCAGCGTCTAAAGAGTCCTGTTCATCATATAGTTGAGCAGAACCATCATAGAAGTCAACAAGGTTCTGTGTTGATTGACAGTCAAGTCCGTGATCAATCAATTCATATATAAAGCGAAAGGTAGAGCCAACCACTGCCCCGAAAAGACTCCCTCCTGGCCCCATCAATGAACCTGCGGCTGCTCCTATACCATCACACATAAAGATGTTTCCGAGTCGTTTCCAAAAAGGACCTTTGGTTTCTGTTGAACTAACATAGGACTCACTGTAAGCATTAAGAGCCAATTCCAACTGGGCATAAGAAGACTCAGACTCCTGATGTTGCTCTGACATCCTACTATTTTCAGAGCAAGAAGCAACAACGAATAGTGTAGCGATAAACGCACACAATACAATAAAACTTTTCTTCATAATAAAAAATGTTTTTATTAATAATTAGTAATAACGATATATTATAAACAGTTTATAATCAAGCTTAATAATCTAATAACATCCATTGACATTATAGTAATAACTTCCCTTCATAAACACTTCCGTCATCAAGTCTGAATGTTAAAATACAAGAGGAAAATTGATCATCCAACCAAATATACTCGCAACTTTCCTCACTTGCTATCCCGGTGATTGTGATTCCTGCAACAATATCAAAAATACTATAATAAACGTCACCGATGTACCCTTGGTAATGAATCTTAATATATTTCTGCCCTCTATCAACACATACGACTATAGGAGTAAGAGTCCTTGGATGTTTTTCTCGTCCTTTTGTCTGAACAATAGGTATAACTTCATCCATTACATTAAAAGAGCATATTGCCATAAAGACAATAAACACTTTGAGCACTTGTAAAACTTTTCTCATTTTTTTAGATTTCTTTTTCACAAAAGTAAATAACTATTATCACTTCTTATTCTTTTCAGTTACTATCGCCTCTCAATATAACGCATTAATAATCAACGTGTGATAGGAGTGTTTTCCTATCACACGTCATTGAGGGCCGTCAAAAGGCTATCTTTAGAAACGAGTGTTAGCTCATTTTACGAGATTTATTCGTTGGACGGCTCGCAAGATAGTGCATTATCTCATCCTTATGCTCCGGATCCGACTCAAGTATTCTGGTCTTAAGCCTCTTCACCCGGTTGTAGATCGCAGGAAGATTCACACCAAAAATCACACAGATGGTAGGATAGGATGTTTCCGCCACCATAAAAGTGTACAAGTATAAATCCGAATCCTTTAATCTGCATTCCTTACCGGCTATTGTGATTATCCCGTTGTGTGTGGCATCAACCACCGATTCAAAGGAAGCGATGAAAGTTGAGTCATTCCTGAATTTATCCAGCATTGTCTCAAACGATGCCATAAGTGCGGCATTTTCATTGCCTGGAGAGTGATAATATTCATCAAAAAGGCTATCAAACGCAGAGAAAGTGAACTTCAAGGCGTTATGCTCTTTTCCTTTTACGTCCACAATCCGAACCAAGGAATCAAGAGTTGATTTTAATTCATTGATGGACATCGTGTATTGCTGAATCTTCCTGTTGTACTCCAGTTCAAGTTTCTTTCGTTTGATTTTTGAATACAACACAAAAATGCAAATCAAAGAGCAGAATAAAAGTATGCTTACCACAAAAATCACTCTTGACTGTAAAAGTTTGGCCGCCGCCGCATTCTCTTTTTCCTGAAAATAAAGCAGTTGAGCCTTTACGACAGACTGCCCAAGGGTCTTGATCGTAGTTGAGTCATTATAGTGCAGAATCGCTTCCACAAGTGGGAAAGCTCTATCATACATTTTCCTGTCCCTATAGATTTTATATGCGAATGAGGAGACATAAAGTTTAGCTTTCTGGTCATCGGAGGACATCCCAAACGCTTTATCGATATAACGAAAAGCATCCTCATCATTACCTGAAAGATGGTACGCCATCGCCAGATCCGCAAGATTTCCAGAGTCGAATTCATAACCCAACCTCTCTGCCTCACCCATTCTCTGAACAACCTCCTCCGGTCTAGGATTGTTTCCGGTCAAAAGACTTAGGGCGGAACTCGTGAGAGCGTATCCCAACATTGAAGAATCACGAGCCACTCTGGCCCTGTTCAAAACATCATCATAATATTCAAAGGCCTTATCCCTGTCCCCATTCTTCAGGAGAGCCTCAGCCAATTGAATCTCGGCATAATCAGCGTGATAATCAAAACCGCCATTCCGTAGATAATCATACGCTTGTTTAATATATTTGAGTTCCTCGGCATAATTATAAGTCTTAAGGTAGATCAGCGCAAGCATCCAACTTGATTGTCCACTATAGAAATAATCGTTATTCCTATCAGCATATTCAAATACCTTGACAAAACGTACCGACGCTTCCTCGAATTGTCCGGAATCGTAGAATTGATCCGCAAGATAATAGCCATACTGAATCTTATCATCCATTGAACCGTGACGTTGGAAATATGTTTCATATTCCATCATCTTTTTCAGCAACGAAGCATCATCTATATAATTCTTGTCAAGACATTTAGCCTTTAGCAACGTATATTCAGCCTTTGACCTTACGTTATTCAGCGACAAGGTGTCAATCGAATCAATCATCGCAAGCGCGCTGTCCGGATGATCCGGAAGGATTGCTTCGATTGTCGACAATTCCTTTGACAGCCGATGACCACAACAGGAGTTAACGACCATCAGAATGGGAATCAGGAATATAGATACTTTTCTCATAGCGATCAATGGGTTGTAATATTAAAATCATTTGGTCACTTCAACTGGGCTCAGTGGCCGGAAAAGATGTTACGCAATGCGACAAATATAGCAATATCCAAAAGAAAATCAAACAATCACTTGATTTCCAGGAGTTCCGACCAGGAGGTGGAGTAGAGGCGGGAGCAGAATTCGCGGCGGATGCCGTCGGAATAGTGGCCGGAGCGCTGGGTGGCGAGCCTTAGAAGATTCTTGCCGGAGGTGTTGACCAGATCCATAACTTTGGAAATGCGGTCGTCACGGTCACGGGCCTCCTGATCGAAATCGAACAAGGTGGTCTGGATCGCGTCGGCCTCGACGATGTCGGAGACGATCACACCGGCCCTTTTATATTCAAAGCCATTGCGGAAGACCATTCTCAACGCACGCAGGGCGGCGGCGACAACCTCCTGGGTGCTGTTGGCTGGAACATCAAGCCGGACGCTGGCGTTGGGGAAATACTGAGGAAGGTCGTCACGGAAGCGGTTGGTCTGAATGAAAACGCCCACCGAATAGGCAGCGGTGCCTTCCGAGCGGAGTTTCTCGGCGCATTTCCCGGCGAAGTCCGAGACCCTGAGCGTCATCTCATCAATGTCAGTCACCATCTTGTCGAACGAACGGGAGGTGCAGATGCTCTTACGTTTCTCATTGCGTTCATCCTCGATCATCCGTCTGCCCTGAAGCTCGGACCAAGTCCTCACTCCGCCTATTCCCATCATCCAGCGGACCCACTCGGATGGCCTCTTAATGAAGTCCAAGGCCGTCTTCACTCCAACGGCCTCCAGTTTCGGAGCGCCTCGCCAGCCTATTCCCCAAACCTCTTTTATCGGGGTCAAAGCCAAGGCCTTGAGGATTTTGACCTCGGAATCAATAACGCAGACTCCTTTGTAACCTTTGTACTTCTTGGCGAAATGGTTGGCGACCTTGGCAAGGGTCTTTGTGTCGGCTATTCCTATACTGACCGGAATGCCCGTCCAACGGCGGATCTTCGTCACCAAAGCCGAGCATATTCCCGGAACACGCTCCGGCGCGACGCCGTCCATATCCATATAGGCCTCATCTATAGAATAAACTTCCAACCGCGGGGCCGCCTCCGCAAGGAGCGACATCACCCGCGCGGAAAGGTCGCCATAGAGGGTGTAGTTGGACGAGCGCACGACGAGTCTCCCCTGCTCCACCAGATAGCGTACCTTAAAGAACGGAGTCCCCATCTTGATACCCATCGCCTTGCTTTCGTTGCTGCGGGCCACCACGCATCCGTCATTGTTGGAGAGCACAACGACCGGACGGCCTTCCAACTCCGGCTGGAAAGCCCTCTCGCAGGACACGAAAAAATTGTTGCAGTCAACTAACGCGTACACACCTTCTTGATGACGTAGGTCACAACTCCCCAGACCGTAAAATCATTGGACTCAGTCACTTCGATGGGAGGATATTTCTCATTGGCCGGAAGCAGCCATATTCTTTGATGATTAAGAATATCATAGGACACGCCCGGCTTGGAGGCTTTGACAGAGCGCGATGCATCGGCCGGATCCCTGAAAGAGATGAACTTCAAGGCGAACTCGCCGTCGATGAAACAGACGGCCATATCCCCTTCCCTCGGCTCGATCGACTTGTCCACCACCAGCACGTCTCCCTCGTTCACATCGGCGTCCACCATCGAATCACCGACCACACGGGCGAAAAAAGTCGCCGCCGGATGCCGCACCAACTCCTTGTTGAGGTCGATGAACGAATTGATGTAGTCCTGCGCCGGCGACGGAAACCCTGCGTGCACACCGCTTTCCATCATCGGAGCGAACGCCCCTTTCTTATCCTCTTCCACAGCCATTTATGAATATATTCTCAAGTTTTTATGAATATGTTTGCCCCGCTTCCCAAAATATTCAAGGAGAAGAATATTAAACTCTGTTTTGATTTGTCTGTTTGAAGATTTTTCACCTCAAAGGACATTGCCAACAAATCAAAACAGATTCTAAAGTTTCGGCACAATGTATTTCCAGGCCAGTTCGAGCGGCTTCACACTGGAATCAAGATCACCATTGAGAAGCGCCATAACCTTTGACAGATCCTTAAGGATGTTGTCAGCGTCAAACGGCATCGCCGAGGTCATCGCTATTACGGCTTTCTTGTTAGGAATCACCACAATATACTGTCCGAAAAGTCCCACGGCCATATAAAGTGACCCGTCGGAACGGGTTCGGATCTGGTAGCCGTAACCGGTCGTGGAGTAGTTCTGACCATTATTCATCCGGTCCTTGATCTGATCCTTGACGGCCTCCTTGAGATAGTCCTCCGGGATGATCTGCTGTCCGTCCCATATCCCGCCATTCAGCAGGAGGCGACCGAACGCCAGCATCTCGTCAGTGCTCAGATGCAGTCCCCAACCACCGGCTGTCACTCCCTGGATATCCTCCCACTCCGGCCTATCCAATCCCATCGGCTTGAACATCCTTTTGTAGAGATAGTCGGCCATCGTCTCCCCGGTCTTCTTCGTGATGATCTCCGAAAGGATGCAGGAGGAGAAACTGTCGTAGCAGAATTTCTCTCCCGGAGCCGCGTCGAATGGATATTCAAAGAAAAGTCCCGGCAGCGTGGAGTCATATTTTGTCAGCAGCCCGGAGACATCAACCCATTCATTATGAATATATTTGAGTGAGCCGAACGGATCCTTTTTGAAATATTCAGTGGCATATTCAACCGTCGGATCCTTTTTGTGGCCGTTCGCCATAATCAGCAGATGCCTGACTGTCAAGGCCTCAAGGTTAGCCTTCTGCGCGTCCGTCATATTCTTTTCCGCCTCGGCGACTTCCTCGGGGAACATCGGCGCGACCTTTTCGGACAGGCTCAGTTTTCCTTCCCCGACCGCTATTCCGACAGCCATTGAGGTAAAGGTCTTGGTAACCGACCACATCTGACGCCGTGTATTGTTGTCCGAGCCCTCGGCCCAAGCCCCGGAAGGTTTGTACCCATCCTGCCACACAGCCACTCCGTTAAGGGTGGATTCGGTCTTGGCAGCCTCGGACATCATAGTCTTAACGGCCGCCCTGACCTTCGGATTCTCGACAAGCTGCTCTCCCGTCCCCGGATCGGGCACCGGATCCGTATTATTCTTCGAACACCCAGCCGCCAGCAGCGCCACCGCCGTCAGCACCCCATAGAAAAATCTCTTGTTCAGTCTCATAACGCAATTCTCCTCTCGTCCCCACAAATATACTCATCTTTTCGCACAAAATCACCGCATCGCCTCCGACACACCTTCCGCTCGGTACACCAAAAGCCACTTTCCTGTACCCAACTGGATTTCGGCATCGGTTGGTACACCAGAAGGCGTTTTCCTGTACGAAACGGCAGCAAGGCGGAGGTTGGTACACCAGAAGGTGCTTCCCTGTACGAAATGGCAGCAAGGCGGAGGTTGGTACACCAGAGGATGCTTTCCTGTACGAAACGGCAGCAGGCCACATCACAAGGGTATGGTGGAAGAACAGATGGGCGGTTCAGATTTGTGACAGACATCTACCCCTATCGACAGGAACCCCTCTCAACCCAGAAATTTTGGTAACGTGCAAAATTTCGGTTGAGAGGGGTTCCTGTTCGATCTTAGCAATGATGTCGCTTCGACAGGCTCAGCGACCAGTCAGGCTATTCGCCCGCCTCGCCAGCAGCCTCAGCATCAGTCCCTGAACCAGTTACAGGACCAGCCTCAGAATCACTTGCGGAATCAGCCCCGGACAGCGAACGAGCCGCGGCCAAAGCACAGTTGATGCCATCAATGGCCGAAGACACAATGCCACCGGAATACCCGGCACCCTCACCACACGGAAGAAGCCCCGGGAACGCGTCCGCCTCGCAGTTGCGAGGATTCCTCGGAATGCGGACCGGAGATGAAGTCCTGGACTCCACACCGATAAGTAAAGCGTCATTAGTATAGTACCCCCTCATCGACTTCTGGTTCACAATCGGGAACGCATCCTGAAGCCTCTCAGCAATGAACTGGGGAAGAATCTCGTGCAGCGGAGCCGGAACGACACCCGGCTTGTAGGAAGTCTCCGGAAGATCCTCCGAATCCTCACCCTCGCAGAAATCCACCATCCTCTGCGCCGGAGCGACGAAAGGATTCTCCGAATCGGAATGCTCGTGGGCATATTCCCACATCTTCCTTTCCACATCCTTCTGGAACTCAAGGCCCGCGAAAGCGCCCTTGTCGGCATATTCCTCCGGAATGTCCTCGGGATTGATCTGCACCACCACGCCGGCGTTGGCGAACTTGCCGCTTCGCGCCGAAT
>CAVCRL010000116.1:0-3525 GCA_963604455.1 Lachnospiraceae bacterium
TCGTAGGTGACATCATAGACACCAGCGACACCCACCTGAATGTTCTTGTCACCGGTGGCGAACGCCTTGCCGAGCTCAGGCTTGAACACGCCATAGACATTGCTTGGATCGATGGTGCTTGTGGAGTTCTCCTCCGGTCCACCGACCGCTACAGCCCAGTCGTGGTCAGCGCGGATCTTGAACTCATCGTTTGCGGTCAATGTCACATTGCGGGCAACCCAGATGTCACCATCGATGTTGGCCATATCAACGTCAGCGGACCAAGAGTCACCGTTGATGGTTCCGATGAGAGACCAAGCGCCTGGTTTCTCAGGTTCCGGAGCGTCACCATTGGCTGTAGGTTCGTCCTTGCCGTACATTGTGGCGTTAAGCTCAACGGTCTTCTTGTTGAGATCAAGGTAAACACGGTACTTGCCTGCGCTCACAGTGATGTTGTCAGCACCTACACCGGCGTCCTTACCCCAGTTGTATGTCCAATCTCCGTCAGCACGGAACTTGATCTCGGTGTCGGATGTGAACTCGGCGTCAGCCCAGAAACGTACATAATCCTTGTTGTAGTTCATCTCGATGTCCGGATCCGCTCCCCAATTGTTGAACGCGCCGACGATTCCGATGACATCTGCGCCCCAGTCCTTGGTAAGGACAAGAGAGTTCTTGTCGAGAGTGAATCCATAGAAACGCTTGCTGTAGCAGATGATGTTCTGTGAACCGCCACCATTGACAAGCTGTACGCTGTTAGCCTCCGCGGCCTCGGCCTGAGCCTCTGAGCCCCAGTTACCGGTAGCGTCATCCCAGCTTGCGGCGCCAGTGAACTTGATACCGTTCACAGCCTTGTCAGCGAAATCAACGACACCCGTGTAGGTCTTGCCATCCTTGCTGTAGTTGTAGAGGAACTGGCTCTTGTCGTGGCTCCATCCGCAGTAGTCACCCTGAACCCAGACGTGCTCATAGACATCCTTGTCAAGGATCAGCTGGTTGTAAGGAACGAACGTGGCGGAGATCACATTGGACTGTGTGAGAGAAGACTCAACGGTCGTGTTCTTGTTGTTGGCCACCCAGGAATCGAGCCTGAGGTAGATCGTGAACTCAGCGTCAGCGACACCACCAAGGTTGAGGATTGCTGAGTTGAGCGCGGACTGCTTGACTGTGACAGTCGTTCCGCTTACCGTGGCCGCAAGCTTCTCCTGTTTCGAGAAGTCCTGAGAATCAGAAATATAAAGAGTATAGAGTTTCGCAGCGTCGATGTTATAGGTCGGCTGGGTGAACTCGAAAGTCAGATCCGCGCCATCGGAGGCGAGCGTGGTTCCGTTCAGTGTTCCCAAAGCCGGAGCCACAGATGCTGAAGGATCAAAGACAAGCTTGTCCGCATCCGTTGAGCAGGAAGCCGTGAGGATTCCCGCCAAAGCGATTATAGAGTAAAATAACTTTTTCATAATCTATTAATATCCAGGGTTCTGCTTAAGATTACCATTAGCGTTGAGCTCACCGGAAGTGATAGGATAGAGGTTGAAGTGATCATCAACCGCCTTACCGGCCTGAACGCCACCCTTGAATTCCCAAAGGTACTTGTCAGTCGTAAAGAGACCGAACCTGATGAGGTCCTGACGACGGAAACCCTCGTAATAGAGCTCACGTCCACGCTCATCGATGATGTTCTCAAGGGTGAGGGCGATGCTGCCGACACCGGCTCTCGCGCGTACAGCGTCAAGGTACTGCTGTCCCTTTGTCTTGTCAGCGGCTCCCCTGGCGGCGCACTCGGCGTACATCAGGTAAGCGTCAGCCGAACGGAACACCGGCCAGTCAGTGTCCACGAAACCATCGGCCTGAGCCTTGCTGCCATCGTGGTTCACATTCAGGAATTTCATTGACTTCCAACCGTTTGACCAGCTGTCAGACTCACGGCGAAGGGCATCGATGTACTGATCGAACTCCTCTCCTTTATAGAAAGTGGCGCGAAGGTCGCCATCCTCAAACTTCTTGGTGAAGGCACCGGTCATAGAAAGACCGCCCCAACCAGAGGATATTCCTATTCCAGCGGCATCCATCTTACCGCCTGTGCAACCGAATACGAGATAGTTGGTGGCACCATAGGACTGGACAAGAATTCCGTCCTGCTCCACAACGAAGATGATCTCGTCACCGTTGTAGGTGGTGTTGGCTGTCCAAAGGTGGTTGTCCGCCATAAAGAGTTCCCTCCAGGCGCTGTACTCACCGTGGCTGGTGGTATGGAGAGGATATTCATTGATGATCTTCTCGCAGACTGCGGCGGCCTCAGAGTACATCGCGGTGCCCTTCCAAACCTCCGCGTTGAGGTAAAGCTTGGCGAGGATCATCTGGACCATACCCTTGTCGCAGCGGCCATATTCATTCTTGCCAGGCTCGGCAAGGTCACTGCCATCAAGCAATTCGTTGCACTCATTGACCATCCAGTCGAAGAGGTCCGCGCGGGAGATCTGCTCGGCTCCGGTTGAGCCTACAGACTGATTCTCAGTGGCGAACGGAACGTTGCCGAACATATCGATGGCGTGGTAGTAGCTGAAGAGCCTCAGCGCGCGTGCCTCGGCGATGTAGGCGTTCTTCAGAGTGTAGTCGCTGATGCTGGTGGCGTTGGAGCGGCGGATGAACTCGTTGCAGAGACCGATCTGGAAATAGATCCTGTAGTACATCGAAAGCACGAACTCATTGGAAGCGTTCCAGTTGAGGTTGTGAATATCATAGAGGTTACCATCGTTCCAGCAGCAGGTGGCCACATCGGTGGAGAGTTCCTCCATATTGAAAAGCGCTCTCATATACTGGCCGTAACCGCCATCGACTCCCTCGATGTCAGGGTCGCTGCTCGGACCAGCGGATGCTGAGCAGGAAAGTCCCTGGTAGCACTTGGCGAGAAGAGCTGTGAAAGCGTCCTGGCTGTCAAGCACATTCTCAGGGAGCTCAATGTTAGGATCGATAGGGGTGACGTCAAGGTCTCCTACGCAGGAGGTCGCCGCACCGGCGCACATTGTCGCCACGAGGGCGATCGCTGTATATCTGATTATCTTTTTCATAATTTATGACACATTAGAAGTTGAACTTGACACCAAGGATGTAAGTACGAGGTCTAGGGTACATGTTGTTGTCGATTCCGGAGAAGATCTCTGGATCGATTCCGCCGTACTTGGTGAAGCAAGCCACGTTCTGTACCGTCGCGAAGACATTGAACGACATCGGGTTCTTCTGGCCGAAGTTGAACGCGCGGCTCAGGGTGATGTTGTCGATCTTCAGGAACGAGGCGTTCTCGACGTAGATGTCGGACCAGTACTGGGCGAACGCGGAGAAGTTGTGCTCCTTGGCCGTTGAGTAACGGTTGTTCACGAAGTTGTTGGCCCAAAGGTCGCTGAGAAGGTCACCGGTGGAGGCGATGTTGTTATAGACATAGTTGCCGACGTTCGAGTGCGCGCTCATCGCCAGAGTCCACTGTTTGTAAGACACCTGGGTGTTGAAGCCGAATGTCCAGTCCGGAGCGGACTTGTGGAAGCAGTACTTGTC
>CAVCRL010000116.1:3766-6698 GCA_963604455.1 Lachnospiraceae bacterium
CCGACGGTCCAGCTCCAGTCCCTTGTCTGGACAGGAATGGCGTTGATCTCGACCTCGACACCCTTGTTGGTGAGGTTACCGATGTTGGCGTCCAGATAGTTGGAAAGGTTGGCGCCGGCGGCCACAGGAGTACGGTTCAGAAGGTCCTTGGTGTCGCGCTTGTAAAGATCCACGCTACCATAGATCCTGTCGTTCAGGAAGCCGTAGTCCACACCGATGTTGTAGGTCGTGGTGGTCTCCCACTTCAGGTCGGCGTTGTAGCCAAGCGGAGTGATAGGAGTGATGACCTGGTTTCCGAAGACGAACATCGACTGGTTCGTGTTGTACTTGTAGGACGAAAGGGTCGGATAGTTTCCGGACTGGAGGTCCTGCTGACCGGTCTGTCCCCAGCTGAGCCTGAGCTTGAGGGCTGAGACTGCATCGCAGTTGGCGATGAATTTCTCCTTCGCGAAGTTGTAGCTTACGGCGACAGAAGGGAAGAGACCCCACTTGTTGTTGGCGAAACGTGAGGTTCCGTCGTTACGCAGGGTGGCGGTCACCAAAAGGCGGTCGTTGAACGAATAGTTCACACGTCCGAAGAAAGAGACAAGGAAATATTCAGTCTTGAACACGTTAGGGCTGCTCAGATAGTAATCCGAGGCGGTCGGCAGTGTTCCGTCAGCCTTGTACTTCTCGTTGAAGGTAGAGTTGTAGAAGTGCTGCCAGGAGTAACCGGCCATAGCGTTGATGGTGTGCTTGCCGATGGTCTTGTCGTACTGGCCGTAGAACTCAAGTGTCTGGTCACGCTTTGTCTGCGTGTAGTTGTTGTGGTAGCCGGAACCTGACTCCTGAGTGTTGTGGAAAGACATCTCGGTGCCCGGAGCCACGTCAACGGTACCGTCTGACTTGGACCAGTCGAGACCGAGGTTGAGATTGAGGCTGAGATCCTCGAATCCGTGGATCTTATAGTTCAACTGTGCGTTGCCGATGAAACGCTTAGCGTTGGACTTGTCGATCTTGTCGTTGAGGAGGGCGACAGGGTTCATCTGGGCCATCGTGTTGCAATTTTCGATGGTCGTGGTGCCCTTGCCGTTGTTCCACCAATAGTAGCCGTTCAGACCGTTCTCGTCATAGACCGGCTGGGTAGGGTCCATACGGACAGCTCCACCGATGGCGTCCTGGTTGGCGAACCTGTTGTCCATATTCATCAACTTGCCGTTGAGGTTGATGAGAAGATGGTCGTCAAAGAGGCTTGGGTTGAGGTTGAGGGCGATGGTCTGACGCTCCAGATTAGAGGTCTTGAGGGTACCGTCCTGATTGTGGTAACCGATGGACACACGGTAAGGCATACGGAAAATGTCGCTCTTGCCGACCCTTCCTGAAACCGCCACATTACCGTCGATGGTGTTGCCGAGCTGGTAGATCTCTTTCTGCCAGTTGGTGTTCTCGTTTCCGAGGGCGGCGTAGGCTGCGCCTTCGTCACCGATGTACCATTTCATAAGGTCACGCATCTCGTCACCGGTCAGGACATCCACATACTTGGCGTTCTGGCTTACGGAAGCGGTGAGGTCAGCGCTCACGTGGATGCCTTCGGCACCCTTGGAGCCCTTCTTGGTGGTGATCATAATGACACCGTTGGAAGCCCTGGAACCGAAGATCGCGGTCGCGGAGGCGTCCTTGAGGACGGTGAAGCTCTCGATGTCGTTAGGGTTGATCGATGAAAGCGCGTCTGAGACTCCGCTGATGCTGGTCTCGGAAAGCGGCAGACCATCGACAACGACGAGAGGGTTGTTGTTGGCCTTCAGTGAGGAACCGCCACGGATTCTGATAGTGCTGGCTGAGCCCGGAGCACCGTCACCCATCGTGACAACCACACCGGCGGACTTGCCCTGAAGCAGGTCGGAAGGCGATGTCACCATACCCTTGTTGAGCTGGTCGGCTTTCACGGAGGAGATGGATCCCGTCATATCACTCTTCTTGACGGTACCGTAACCGATCACGACAACATCGTCAAGAAACTCTGTGTCAGTGACAAGGACAACCTTGGCCGGAACGGCGGAAGCCTTGAAAGACTGTGTTGTGTAGCCGATGCAACTGATGACCACAGTAGCATCCGCATTGGAAACGTTAAGGATGAAGTCTCCGTCAAGACCGGTCGAGATACCGTTCGAGGTGCCCTGTTCCATTACAGTGGCCCCGATGACCGGACCGGCGGCGTCGACTACAACTCCCTTCACCTGATACCCGCTCTGAGCGGATACGGTAGTGCCGACCAAGCAAAGCAGCAAGGTCGCCACGGCGGCTATAATCCTTTTCATTTGGAATGTTTGATTTGTTAATCTGCCCATTTAGTAAAATATCTATTATAATTAGGTTATTTCCTCACGGTGACAAGACGGACGCTCAGCGCTCCGAGAACCAGAAGGACACCTGCGGTGATCAGCATATTCGCCTGGACTCCTCCAAGAGCCTTCAGAAGGACTCCTCCGAGGGCCGCGGCGACGATCTGCGGAAGGCAGATGGTGCAGTTGAACAGCCCGAGGTAGCTTCCCATATGCTCGCCGTCGAGCGAGTTGGTCAGAAGAGTGAACGGAAGGGCGAGCATCGCGGCCCAGGCGGTTCCGATCATAAAATATGACACGCAAAGCAAATACTGGTTGTGGATGAAAGCCACTGAGACGAAACCGGCGGCTCCGATCAGAAGGCTCACCACATAAGCAAGCTTCAGAGAGCGGAACTTAGGCAGGACGATGGCCCACAGGATAGAGCCGACAGCCTGCACGGCGAAGACCACCCCGACCCAGTTGCCCGCGGCCTGATACCCCTCGGAAGCGGTGTCGGTGGCGTTCCAGCAATTGGCGGCGATGGCTCCGTTTGAATATGTCCACATATACATAAAGGCGGCCCAGCAGAAGAACTGCACGAGACCCACCGTCCAGAATGTCTTAGGAGC
>CAVCRL010000116.1:6929-8013 GCA_963604455.1 Lachnospiraceae bacterium
AATCGGGAAAAGGTAGCCCACGAGGCTTCCGGCGTTGCACAGAAGCGACTGGATTGAATATGCCTGCGCCTTCTGCTCCTCGCTAACCATATCCCCCACCATCATCTTGAACGGCTGCATCGCCACATTGATCGAAGTGTCAAGGAATATGAGCGAGAACAGTCCGAACCACATAGCCCCGTTGAGTCCGAGGATCAGCCTTGAGGAGAAATTGAGGCTTCCGGCGTTCGGAAGGAATATCATCACAAGGACGGAGATCAACGCTCCGATCAGCAGATAAGGCTTTCTGCGCCCCATCCTGCACCAAGTCTTGTCGGACCACTTGCCGATGAGAGGCTGGACGATCATTCCCATCAGAGGGGGAAGGATCCAGAAGAAGCTCAGTTGGTGGGGATCCGCGCCGAGGGTGGCGAAGATCCTGCTGATGTTCGCGCTCTGAAGGGCGTAGGCTATCTGCACGCCGAAGAACCCGAAACTGAGATTCCACATCTCCCAGAATGTAAGTTTACTCTTAGATTGCATTGTCTATGGTACTAATTCCAGTGTCATTTTGCGGTAAATATAGGCTAATTGGGCAGATTAATTATTATAGGAAAGACGAACGGAAAGAAAAAACGGACGAATAGTAAGGTTTTAATGACGAAATGAAAGATATTTTTCTTAAATTGCAAGCATTAACCGCCAATGCGATGACACTGAGAACCTCATCCATAATCCACTTCTTCGCGCTGCTCCACGTGGCGGCCGCCGTGCTGTGCAGGATGTGGAACTTTGGCGACGAGCTGATCCTCACGACGCTCACGATCGTCCTGACCGTCATCCTGTGCCTGAGGTACCGGCAGAGTGTGGAGTTCTCCTCCATCGTCATCATCATCGCCAACATTCTCGGCTATGTCCTCGGCAACGGGATCGCCGCCCTCGTCGGGATATTCATAGACCATCCGCTGCTCTCGCCCGCCATCGCGACATTCACGACGACCGAGTCGATGGGTTGGGGTCTGGTGCTGTTTATGAGGCACTTCGCCGACAGGAGCGGGAACGAGCCCAAGACGCGGAGCATCGAGATCACCTGGCTCGCGATAGC
>CAVCRL010000117.1:0-7994 GCA_963604455.1 Lachnospiraceae bacterium
ATGAATATGGAAAAGAAATTCAAGAGAACACTTGTGACCTGTGCGTTGCCTTACGCCAACGGACCGGTCCACATCGGCCATCTCGCTGGAGTGTACGTCCCGGCGGACATCTACGTCAGGTACCTCAGGATGAGAGGGGAGGATGTGCTTTATGTCTGCGGAAGCGATGAGCACGGGGTTCCGATCACGATCAAGGCCCGCAAGGAGGGCTGCACCCCTCAGGACATCGTGGATCGCTACCACAAGATCATCAAGGATTCGTTCACGGGTCTGGGAATCAATTTCGACATCTATGGCCGTACATCATCCGATGTGCACGAGAAGAACGCTTCGGAATTTTTCCGCAAGCTGTACGATGAGGGAAAGTTCATCACAAAGGAGTCCGAGCAGTACTACGATCCGGAGGCGAAGACATTTCTTGCCGACCGTTACATTGTGGGTACCTGCCCTAAGTGCGGTAATCCTGATGCCTATGGCGACCAATGCGAGAAGTGTGGAAGCACTTTGAGCCCGGAGGAACTCATCAATCCTAAGTCCAAGCTTAGCGGGGCCGAACCGATAAAGAAGAAGACCACTCACTGGTATCTTCCTCTGGATCAGTACGAACCGTGGCTTCGTGATTGGATCCTCGAGCAGCACAAAGAGTGGCGAGGCACTGTCTATGGCCAGTGCAAGAGCTGGATTGACGGCGGTCTTCAGCCTCGCGCCGTGAGCCGTGATTTGGATTGGGGCGTGCCGGTTCCTGTCGAGGGTGCCGAAGGTAAGGTGCTCTATGTCTGGTTCGACGCTCCTATCGGGTATATTTCCAACACACAGGAACTTCTGCCGCAGTCTTGGGAGAAGTGGTGGAAGAGTGAGGACACCCGTCTCGTGCATTTCATCGGCAAGGACAACATCGTATTTCACTGCATCGTGTTCCCGTCGATGCTCAAGGCCTATGGTGACGGCTACATCCTGCCGGACAATGTGCCGGCGAACGAGTTCCTGAACCTTGAGGGGGACAAGATCTCCACATCCCGCAACTGGGCTGTCTGGGCTCACGAATATCTTGAGCAGTTCCCTGGCAAACAGGACGTTATGAGATACGTCCTTACCGCCAACGCTCCGGAGACCAAGGATAACGATTTCAGTTGGAAGGATTTCCAGACACGCAACAACAGTGAGCTTGTCGCCATATTCGGAAATTTTGTGAACCGCGCTGTGGTGCTGACCCACAAGTATTTCGAGGGAAAGGTCCCGGCTGCGGGAGAGCTTCAGGATGTTGATAAGGCTGCGCTTGCGGAGATTCCTGCGCTCAAGGCTTCGCTTGAGAGGAACATCGAGGGCTATCATTTCCGCGAGGCGTTGAAGGATGCGATGTCGATCGCCCGTGTGGGTAACAAGTATATTTCCGACACGGAGCCTTGGAAGGTCGCGAAGACGGATATGGAGCGTTGCGCCACCATCCTGAATGTCAGCCTACAGATCTGCGCCGACCTTGCGGTCGCTTTCGAGCCGTTCACTCCATTTGCGGCCGAGAAACTTCGCAAGATGTTGGGTGTCAGCCTTCGCGCCGGTGTTGACCACCGTAAGGGCGAGCAGGTTACCGTCAACACTTACAAGGACGGTGAGTGTGCCGCTCTTCACACTGTGTCAGCCGCTCCTGAACAGGAGTGTTCGGGAGTATGCCTTGGCTGGGATATTCTTGGCAATGAGAATATACTTCCTGCCGGACACGAGATCGGTGCCGCTGAGTTGTTGTTCGCCAAGATCGATGACGATGCCATTAACGCCCAGTTGGCGCGTCTTGAGGCTATCCGTGCCGAGAGAGAGGCGGCGGCTAAGGCTGAGGCGGCGAAACAGGTCGCACCTCAAAAGCCTGAGTGCTGTTTCGAGGACTTCGAGAGGATGGACATCCGCACGGCCACCGTGCTTGCCGCCGAGCGTGTGCCTAAGACGGACAAGTTGCTGAAACTCAGCATAGACACAGGTATCGACAAGAGGACGATAGTCTCTGGGATCGCTGAATATTACTCTCCTGAGGAGATGGTGGGCAAGCAGATCTGCATCCTTGCGAACCTTCAGCCGAGGACGATCCGTGGCATCGAGTCACGTGGAATGATCCTGATGGCGAAGCAGGGCGACGGCAAGATGAGGTTCATCACTCCTGCGGAGGCGCTTAGCAACGGAGCAGTTGTCGGTTAAAATAATTGAATATATTCACATAATATTATGAGAAGAATTTTTGCTTCATTGGCTGTGGCCGCCCTCGTTATGGGGTGTGCCCAGACTCCGACTCTCACCAAGTCGGGTCTCGATCCGGAGAATTTCAAGGCCGAGCGTGACGGCGCGCAGACAGCTCTCTACACTCTGACAAACAAGTCTGGAATGGAAGTCTGCATCACCAATTTCGGCGGCAGGATTGTTTCCGTGATGGTTCCGGACAAGAACGGGGACTATAAGGATGTAGTCCTTGGCTTCGACAAGATTTCGGACTATTTCCCGGAGAACAACAGGACAGATTTCGGTGCCACGATCGGACGTTACGCGAACCGCATCAACGGTGGCCGTTTCACTTTGGATAGTGTTGACTATCAGCTGCCTCAAAATAATTTCGGGCATTGCCTGCACGGCGGTCCGGACGGGTGGCAGTTCAAGGTGTTCAATGTTCTGGAGGCTGACGCTTCGCACGTTAGGTTGGAGCTGGTCTCTCCTGACGGGGACGCTAACTTCCCTGGCAAGGTGACCGCTGACGTGACCTTCACCCTTACAGAGGACAATGCGATCGACATCCGGTATTCCGCAACGACGGACGCTCCGACGATCATCAATATGACCAACCATTCGTACTTCAATCTGTCAGGTGATTCGGCGAATCATCAGATTACGGCTGACTCGTTGTACATCAACGCTTCCAACTACACTCCGGTGGATTCGACCTTTATGACTACCGGCGAGATCGCTTCCGTCGAGGGCACTCCGTTTGATTTCAGGAAGGCCAAGCTGATCGGTGACGACATCGATTCTGACAACGAGCAGGTTCGCAACGGAAAGGGTTTCGACCACAACTGGGTTCTTGACACCAAGGGTGATGACACCGTCCTCGCCGCCGAGGTTTACTGCCCTGAGACCGGAATCGTCCTGAAGGAATATACCAGCGAGCCAGGCGTGCAGGTCTATGCCGGCAACTTCCTGGACGGAACAGTCACAGGTAAGAAGGGCACTGTCTATGGCCGCCGTACCGCCATCTGCCTTGAGTCCCAGAAGTACCCTGACACCCCTAACAAGCCAGAGTGGCCGTCAGCGGTTCTCCGCCCTGGCGAAACCTACACCAGCCACTGCGTCTTCGCTTTCGGCGTGAGGTAGTTTTTAAGGAATATATCGGATTAGAATTCGTTTGGATCCACGCGGCCGGAGAGGATTCCGGCGACCTACGCTTCGCGCCCTATCCGGGTGAATGGTCGCCAGATTCCTCTCCGGCCGTTGAACACCTGAGCCTTGAACCATAAGAGTCTATGTTCAGAAAGCGCGCTTCCTGTACCAATGGCGTGTCCGAGTATATTTGGTACGCAGAAAGGCCTTCTGCCGTACATTTTCTGTCCTGTAAGACAACCAGAGACTGTTCTTCCAGGTGCGAGAAACTGTGCGTACCTAAAACATTATCCGTCTGATAACTAACGGGTTGGCGTTCCAGGTGCGAACATATTCGCGCACCTAAGAGTCCGCGACCTCGGTACAGAGCGTTCTATTGGTGCTTGGGACTTCCAGGTGCGACAAACTGTGCGCACCTAAAACATCATCAGCCTGAGAGCCAGCGATTTGCTCTTCCAGGTGTGAATGTGTTTGCGCACCTGAGTGTTATGAAATGATATTATGTCCGGAATTCAATATATTGAAATAAAGTGATATAAAACGTTAATATATTTTGCGGATCATCGTTTAATTTCCTATATTGCCCAAGACTTATTCTAATAACCAATTATATATGAAAGCATTCCTGAAATTTTGTCAATTGCTTACAATGCTCCTGCTGCTGTGGCGACGCTTGTGCCGACTCCGGATAATTGCAGGATTTATGGGGCAGATAGTCATAGTTAATATTTTATAAATCTATAGTGAATATGTTTAGGAAGATAGTTGCAATATGCTTGACAGCATTTTTGTACGTGACGGCTGACGCACAGGATTTTTGGGAGGTTTTTAAAACGAAGGACCTTGATGTGGAAGGGATTATGCTTAATCAAAAAATCAATTATGGCCAATTTGTGGCCAAGTTTGGCAATCCTGATGAATATGAAAGGATGGACACTAATGGAGGGATGTATGAAAATGAGGAAACTTACAGGATAGGAGAAAATCGTTTCTCATTCTGTGATGGCGGACGTTTTTTCAGCTTTCATCTGTCTGACGCAAGGTTTTCGGCTCTTACTCTATGGATTCCAGGCGGAATACGTGTGGGAGACAAACTATCGAAACTCGACAACTTCAAGTATGGTAAACCCAAAGTCGCCGACTGGATGAAACCGACAGATGGCTCTGTGCAGTATGTCCTTTTTTATGATTATCTTGATGGGCTTGTTTTCCTGTCGGTAAAGAATGGAATAATCGAGGGAATATGGTATTCCGATCCTGTTTGACGGAATCTTACAAATGGAAGTGCCACGGCGTCTTCGCTTTCGGCGTGAGGTAGTTAACTAAAGAATATTTTGGATTAGAATCCGTTTCGGATCCACGCAGCCGGAGAGGATTCCGGCGACCTACGCTTCGCGCCCTGTCCGGGTGAATGGTCGCCAGAGTCCTCTCCGGCCGTGTGAATTGTGCCTGACTCGGTTGTCGGGATTATTTAGCTTTGTTGGTGTTCCAGGCGCGCGAATGTGCTAGCACCTGGAAGTCGATGATCACGGAAATGATTAGAAGGTCCAGCTGATATTCAGGGCTTTAGCGGACCAGAGACTGTCGAATCTGCCACCATTGAAAATGCTGTTATCGTCAAATGTGGTCGCATAATCAAGTTCGATGGCGATTCTTAGATGCTTCTTGATCTGTATCCCGACGCGAGGGGTCAGCAGTCCGATGAATTCATCGGTGGTATTATCCGTGGCGGCAAGTATGCCGTCACCAACTCCGAGTCCAAGACCTATGTATGGACTGACCTTCCTTTTAGGACATATTTTGAAATCAGACAGCAGTTTAAGACCTAATTGATGAATATTAAAGGACTTAACAGGCGGATCACTGGTTTCGCCGGTTCTGTATTTATAGTCTATTTTGGCTCCTATGTCAAAATGATCGGATAATTCGTAACGGTATTCAGAGAAGATGTTTATGCCAAAATCTTGACCGATACCTCCCACTGTTCCAAGTATTCCGAATGCAGAAGCTCCGGCTCCGACCTCAAACCGGTGTGAGGATTCCGTTGTCTGCGAGTAGAGTTGCGCGCAAGTAAGAATAACCGCAAAAATTGCCAATAGTCGTTTTTCCATAATTTATCAATTAATATCAACTTTGCGCAATATAAGAATATTTTCACGGAAATAAAAACGTTTTTAACCCGGCTGCTTTTTTAGTTAAAGCTTGCGGATGACGTTGAGGCCGTCGCAGTACTCTATCCGGGTGAGACCTACACCAGCTACTGCGTCTTCGCTTTCAGCGAGAGGAAGTTAACTTAGGAATATTTGGGATTAGAATCCGTTTTGATCTATGCGGCAGGAGAGGATTCCGGCGACCTACGCTTCGCGCCCTGTCCGGGTGAATGGTCGCCAGAGTCCTCTCCTGCCGCGTGGATAGCGTCTGCTTCGGTTGTGAAGGTGCTTTTCATTCGTACATTTTCTGTTTGGTAAAACAATTTGAGACCGCTCTTCAAGGTGTGAGAAACTATACGCACCTGAAACTTCATCCTTTTTATAACTAATGAATTGGAGTTTTAGGTGCGAGCATATTCACACACCTGGAAGTCGGTGGCTTCGGTACAGTGCCCCCTATTGCTATTCTGGACTTCCAGGAGCGAGAAACTATACAAACCTGAAGCGGCATTAGCTTGATAGCCAGCGAATTGCTCTTCCAGGTGTGAATATGTTTGCGCACCTGAGAGTTATGGGCATATGCGGATCCTCAGGGACGTGCTATATTATGTCTGGCTAAACTTAAAGTCTCAATATGTCATTAGCAGACACAGTTATCTTGAGTTTTTTGTTACTGCTCACAATTGTATGGACGTTGGTATGATACGAATAAGATGGTCTATGACTCCCAAGGGTGAAAAAATGGTCAATTCACGTTTCCCCTTCAAAAAGTTAGATTATTTTTCTGCTAAACCATTGATAGATATCTGATTATGATTTTAAGGGTATTCTTTTGATTCTGTAATATATTGATAGTTAATGACTAATGCTGCTAAAAGTGAGATTCTTGATCTTAACGTAATATCTAATTTATTGTAAATCACAATGATATGATTTGGCAAAAGTTAGATTTTTTATTTGGAGTTTTCAAATCTTTCTTCCGAACTTTGCGGCCGTAAGACTAATAACCCGGGAATTATCGTTGTATTATGCCAAGAACATTGTTCCTATTAGCCTTCTGCGCATCATTAGGGATACTATATTCCTGTGACGACACCCTTATGTTAAGACCCTACAATTGAAGATAATCCAGAACGGTTGATGGTTTTGAATTAGAGTATTGATATTCATTTGAAAACGATGAAGAAGGTTCTATTGATGGTATTCCTTACCCTTGCGTGTTCTTCCTGCTACGTCAGGACAGGTACGAGTGCTGTGACCGGATTTGGCACGGACGTTTATTGGGAGATTGAGGCTTATCCGGTCGAGAGCGGAATAGGAGATGAATATGGGCCGAATAAGATGTTGGTTTATTCGGATACATATGGTTTGCTCGCTGCTTTTAATGGTGATGAGACATCATTTTATTTGACGTCCGATTGTGGGAAAAATTGGATTAAGAGGGGATCCGTTGGCAATCTGCTATGTCGGTCTATCGCAAAATCAAAAGACCGATTCTATGGATGTTTTATAAGCACAGATCCAAATGACGGTGGAGTCATTATGTTGTCAGATGATGTTGGAAAAACCTGGAAAACAATTCTTGATAACAAGAATGGGATTTTTCGGTTTGACGTGCTGGATGATGGCACGTTAGCCGCATTGCTGACTCTTGATGAAGGTTATGCTATCCTTTGTTCTGTTGATGGTGGACAAAATTGGATGCCATCCCCTTCTTCGGTGACGAGAGACATCGTTACTTTCGGTCAGTTGTCCTTTTTGAGTGATGGAATGATATATTCGTCAAAAGATAAGGTTGTGCTAATGGATCCGGCTTCATTCGTGACTGATACTATATATTCAAGCAAAGGATCAATGAGCGGCGTTGTGGCTGGTGAGGATGTGTTTGGCATATGGGAGGGACATAAGGCGAAGTATTATAGTCTCAAAGGCAAGCACGCTACCTGCGTGTCGTCTATATGGAATATTAGAAAGCCGTTCAGAAACTATATCCCTTCTGAAATTTATCAGTACGGGGATGTGGTTTATACCAAGGTTATTCCGCTGACATATAAATCGAAAGCGTCATTCTTTATTTCAATTGACAGGGCAAGGACCTGGACTAAGATTAATTTTAGGAGTGATTTTGAAAATAAATTAGACAAAGTCGAACCTTTTGTGGACGACTGGCCAATGGTAGGATACAAGGACCGTATGGTGTCATACTGTGTGGGTTACAAAGATGGGAAGCGGCAGGATTTCATCAAGGTCATAAGGCCTGAATAAACTCTGTGGGCCTGCGTTTCGCACCTGGTGACTATAATAATTTACGGATGACGTTGAGACCGTCACGGATGGGGAGGAGGACGGACTCGACACGGGGGTCGTTGACTACCAGATCATTGAAGGCTATGATGCCTTGGGTCTGCTTGTCTTTCGGGACTGGATCCTGCCAGAGCTTGCCGTCCCAGAGGACATCGTCGGCGAGAATGAGGCCGCCGGGGGAGAGCAGAT
>CAVCRL010000118.1:0-7952 GCA_963604455.1 Lachnospiraceae bacterium
CCCCAAGGGATTGAGAATATGGCAGTCTCCAATTTATCCCCAACTTGGGGATAAATTATAAAGCATTGATTATATGCTATATAGAAATATTTGATATAAGTAAGATTTGTGACAGAAAAGCCTTTCACATCCGGCAATTTCTTCCTAAGGTCATAACTCAGCCTCTTGAAGAATCCCTCTCCCCAACGGCTTTCAGCTTTCTTCTCCGCAATGTCTTTTCCAAGATTCCAATAATACCTGAGCAAAACATCATTTACCTTCAATGATGCTTTAATCTGGCTATTCCGGAATCTTTGTACGAGTTGCTGAATCCACTCTACATATTCTTCGTTATTCAGCAAGTTATCAACTTCATTCATTATTATATGGTTTTGGAATATCAAAATTAATGAAAATTAATGAATTCGTAAAGTACGATTAGACCTTCTTCCGATACTTTCCGTGCGTCTTGCCACCGTATAGGCCTTGTGACCTGCCTTTGTGAGGCCTTCTGCCGTCTGGTAGCCGATTCCGCTGCTGGCACCGATGAGGAGGACTTTCTGTCTCATGGTATGATCTCTTGTGAGTCAAACTTTTACTGTCTCGGACACGTCAAAGATGTCTCCGGATGGAAATGGTGGTGCGATAAGGCTTTCCATGCCACCCATGAAGGATCAAAAGAAAGGCTGTCGGGTGCAAAAACATTGTTCTGCGCCCGACAGCCTAAATGTTTTGCCGGCAAACAGGCTGGCATATTCGTTGAAGGCTACTCCGCCTCGTTGTCTTGGGCCAGAAGGGCCATAGCGGCGTCGTAGTCGGCGGCGTTGACCTTGACCTCGACAGGATCTACATAGTTCAGTGAGACGTAGGAGGAGTTCTCCCCGAACACTGCGGCAGGGATGCCGTTCTCATTGAGCATACCCGCTGTGATGTGGGCGCTCATCGCGTTGTCGAACTTTGCGACAGTCTTGAGTTCTTCTGCCATAATCTTTGAATATTAGAGGTTTATATCTATGCTTCGATGGCGCGGGCAGCACCGATCGAGCATATTCATTTCCCATTTCCGTTGAATGCGGTTGGCGCTACTCCTCGTCCAGCACCCGGAACTTGTATTCCAGGCCGCCGACGATCCGCACCACTTCTTTGGTCAGGCCTTCCACTTCGAAGCCGCCAAGCTCGCGGGTCATAGTGATCCGGTCCTCGAACATCTTGAAGAGGGCGCTGAACTTGGAGCGGAGGCGGAACGTCATATTCTCGCCGTCCTCGCTTTCGAGACGGTAGCCGCGCATCTCCATATATTCAATAATCCCGCCACGGAGGTCGGAATATTCACCTTTTAATATGACAGACCTTTTGATGAAGCCGAATCTTGGGTAGAACGCCGAGATGAAGGCGAATAACAAGGCTATCTGCCACAGTGACTTATAGCCGTCGCGGAACATAAGGCTGACATCGGCCTTGACGACTCCGACGAACACGAGCGCCGCCATTATGACCACAAAAAGGATGGTGAAGTAGAAAAAGTATTTGACAGCTCTTACAAAATATTTCATATCGCTCAACTCTCGCAAGTAGGCAATTACTTGCTGTTCTTAATATTATCTCACGTTCGAGGTTGATTGCCCGACCTCGTCAATTTACGTTACCCCTTCCCTAAATCCCTTCCCTCGGGGAAGGAACTTACCTTCACCAAGGTGAAGAAAGAGGTATTTTGCGGAAGCAAAATTCATTTAGTCCGATTTTTGCTAACGAAGCAAAGATATGAAATAGTTTTGTTATTTTTGTGTCATTAAACATTAAATCGAAAGACTATGGCAGAAATAGATCCTATCCAGGAGCGCCGTGAGCGCGAAGAGCAGGAAAAGAAGAATGAAAGCCTCAAGAAGGTTATGTGGATTCTTGTGGCGGTGGCGGTGCTGCTCGCCGCGGGACTTGCTTACATTTGGTTCTCGAAGTCCAGCCTTGTAAAGGACCTTAACGCTGAGAAGGACGACCTTACCCAGCAGATGATCGCCCTCAAGGGTGACTATGACAGCCTTTCATCAGACTACGCATCAATCAACAGCCAGCTGGATTCCTCCAAGGAAGAGGTCAACCAGTTGATAGAGAGAATCCAGAAGACCGAGGCCACGAACCGTCGCAAGATGCGTCAGTACGAGAAGGAACTCGGAACCCTGCGCAGCATTATGAAGAATTACATCGTGCAGATCGATTCCCTCAACACATTGAACCATAAGCTTACGGCAGATGCCGCCGCCGCGCGTCGCGAGGCCGCCGAGAGCCGCGCCGAGAACGCTGACCTCAAGGGCAAGGTCGAGAACCTTACCGGTCAGGTGGCCGCCGGCTCCGTGATCAAGTCCAGAGGCTTGAGCGTAGCTGCCTACAACGCCTCCGACAAGGTTACGGACCGCAGCAGCAGGGTAGTGAGACTTCTGGCCTCCCTGAGCCTTGTCGAGAACGATCTGGCTCCTAAGGGACCGGTGAGAGTCTATCTCCGCGTCAAGGATCCGGACGGAATCCTCCTCACCAACAGCACCCAGACCTCGTTCTCTTTCAACGGCCAGACTATGGTCGCCTCCGCTTCCCGCGAGGTTGACTACGAGGGCAAGGAAGTTGACCTGAGCATCTATCTCAACGACATTCCTTCCTATCAGTCAGGAATATACACGGTTGAGGCCTACACCTCTCAGGCGTTCCTCGGCAAGACGGAACTCTTGCTCCGCTAACCCGTGGTCTACCTTCACGTCCCTTTCTGCGGCAGTTTCTGCACCTACTGCGACTTTTATTCGGAAATATGCCGGAGCGCTCAGACGTTCAATGAATATGCAGACGCCGTCATCGCGGAGATCCGTTACCGCCGGAAGGAACTTGAAATGAATATGTCCGCTCAGGATGCGGTCAACACCCTATACATCGGAGGAGGCACCCCGTCGGTGCTTCCTCTTGATGTTTTGTCACGGATTGTCAGTGCGGTTTCCCAGACTGAACGGTCGCTGAGCTTGTCGAAGCGACAGGATGGTTCGGTGTTATCGACCGATGAGCAAGTTCCACCGGCCGCTTCAGCGCTTCGACGGGCTCAGCGACCGAACAGACCGGTCACTAAATGGCTTTCTCCGATCACTGAGCCTGTCGAAGTGACCGTCCCGACAGAACTCTTCGATGAGTTTACCGTCGAGGTGAACCCCGAAGACATAGTGGAAAAAGGGAGTGAATATGTCCGTGGACTTCTGGCCTTGGGCGTGAACAGAATCAGTATGGGCATTCAGTCGTTCAACAACGACATCCTCCGCTGGATGAACCGCCGCCACGACGCTTGGAATGCCGTCAAGGCTTTCCGGATTCTTCGCGAGTGCGGAGTCCGGAACATCAGCATTGACCTGATCTTCGGCATATCCCAACTGACGGACGAGACCTGGAAAGACACGATCGAAAAGGCCTTGGAACTTGCCCCGGAGCACATTTCGGCCTATCAACTGTCAATAGAGGAGGGAAGTGCCCTTGCCAAGATGGTAGCCGACGGGCGTTACGTTGAGGCTTCCGAGGAACAGTGCCGCCGACAGTACGACACCCTGTGCCGGTGCCTTGGCCGGTCCGGCTATCATCATTACGAAGTCTCCAATTTCGCAAAGCCCGGCTTCGAAGCCGTCCACAACAGCGCCTACTGGCGCAGGGTCCCGTACATCGGCCTCGGTCCCGGTGCCCATTCCCTGACCGGAAACATCCGCTTATGGAACAGTCAGGAACTTCCACACCGTCAGCCGGACGGAACCTCATCCTGCAATCAGGATGTAATCTCGTCCTGTAATCCGGGTTTGACACCGTGTCAAGCCCCTTTTCAGAATCCGGACGAAACGTCATCTTGTAATTCGGACTCGACTCCGTGTCAAACCATAGACAGGAATCCAAGCGGAAAGTTAGCCACATATTCAAGAAGTTTCGAGACCCTTTCGCCGGAGGACATTCGCGTCGAGAAGATTATGCTCTCCCTCCGCACCGACAAAGGCCTGGAAACCACGGAATTATATTCATTGGCAGACAGCACCGTCATTGACACCCTTTTGAGCGAAGGTGCCCTTGAGAAGCAGGGTGGCAGCATCCGCATCCCCGAAGACCGCCTCTTCACCTCCGACGAGATCATCCGCGAGCTGATTTAATCCTCCGCCCGCCCCTATTTCAGATACCGTTCCCGGATCCAGACATCCAAAAAGAGGTCATAGACCTGATAGACTCCTCGGTTGCAGGTAAGCAATCCTTTGTCAAGCAGCCCTTTGACGGCTGAATTGACTGAACTGGCCGATGTGAGTGAATGTTTTCGGACAAAAGATGATGAGGTGATGTTTCGCGCCTTACGCTCTTTTGAAATGGCGAGTAAAACTTGTTTCTGCCTCTCCGGCAACTGATAGATTAAGTCCTCGTAAGTCTCTGAACTGAAGTCGATAACGTATCCTATTGCTTCGGAAAGACTACTCTTGTGGCATTTTTCTCCTTCTTTGGTTCTCATAAAGAGAACATTCATGATCTTCTGAAGGTAGAAGGTTGTTCCGTCAAACTCATCGTACAGTGCGGGAACAACATCTCCATCCAGATGTTTTCCATATTCTTTAAACAGCCCGTCACAGAATTTTGAATATTCCACCTCTTCGATTCGTGGAAGGTTGATGATGGTGGCGCTTTGGTAGAATGGTCTTGCGGATGACGTGAACATAGCGCCCATCATCTCTCTTTGCGAGCCTGAGAAAATGAAATTGGCGTTGGTGCAATACTGGACGTATGTCCTTATGGTCGCTTCAACATTCTTTTCGTCATATTTCAGAATCTGCTGGAACTCATCTATAGCCACAAGGCATGGCTTGTCTGAATTCTGAATATACTTGAATATTTCGTCAAGAGTGACAGCCGGATTCTTGATGTCTCCAATCTCAACACTCCAGGAAGGGACACCGGCTGCATCATAGGATATCCCTGCCTTGAGTGAAGTGAGGGCACCGATGAACTTTCCCCACGCTTTTTCTCCTTTCGGCTTTAGCTGTTCAAGAATAGTCTTTCCCATCTTGTCGGCCATTTCAGCCAACGATCTTGTTGAATACACATCGATGATGAAAGTGAGATAGTTATCCCTCACTCCCTTTTGTGCGAAGCAGTGCCGGATAAGGTCAGTTTTTCCATAACGTCTCGGGGAGATCAGAGCGATGTTGTTGCCATTGGTCAGCAGTTCCACCACATCCTTCGTCTCTTTGACCCTGTCACAAAAATATTTGGCTCCGGCATAACCGGTCGTAATGAATGGATTTATCATAGTCACAACATTTTACATTGCAAATATAACATTTTATCATTTTATGATAATCACTTTATGATAAAAATTGTGCTTTTGCCGAGAATGATTGGACTCTCATGCGTGTGTGCGGGAACCTTATTATTGCTGTGTGTTGGTATGGCGAGGTTGATGGTGACTATGTGTAGGTGAGTTTTGGGAAGGCGTGACATTTAACTGATTGAGATTCAGGATTATGGTATTGTGCTCTAGTGCCCGTTTCTACCACTAGACCAAGTAATCTTATCATTGATTACCAGCCATTTATCCGCCACGTCCTCATTCTCAATGAGTGGCGCTTAATTTCCTGAATATCAGCGTGAAGCCGTCTCGCCTTTAGTCGGATCAACCTAAAGACGTTTATTTAATACATTGAATATCATTGCTTGGTTCGCCACGCGATCCCGTTATCTTTGTTCCGGAGCCGTCCCCATAGGTGTTGTCATCTGCGAAAATATTACTATCTTAGCATCGTTTTAGGTCGAATGACCCGGAACGTACATATTAGGTGAAAGTGTTTTCGCACTGTCCTTTAACAGAAAATGTGGTAATTTTCAATGGAATAGGGACTTCGACAACACCATTTCATCTGTATTCGCTTGCGTGTACCCTACACTCAACGATACAGGTGTGGGGATTGTTTCTGTTTATTTATTCCAAGGTTTTACCACAGCCTCTGTTAAGATAAACGAATCGGCTCCACACTTTCTTTGTTTATAAAACTTAATCAGCATCGGGGCCGTGCCGAGATATATTAATGTTATGGTTATTACTAATTTACAGTTGCACGGTCCAGAAGTTTCTGGCGGTAGGACATTCTACACTGCGGATTTGGTAGAAGATGGGCGAACAATTACAGTGCAATTCTCCCAAAGCAACACTGGTGGTTGGATTGCATACAATCAGGAAACGGAGAATATCTATCCTGTTCTTTCTGTTGGAGAACCGAATGATATCTCAACGTGGAAAAATGGTGATCCTATCCAGTTAGGAGAGTGTGTTGAGAGGCCAACTGATGTGTTCAGATTCTAACATAACATGAATATGAAAATATTTGCAAAACTTTGCACTGTGTTGTGTTTCTTGTCGGCACTGATAATAGGCTGTACAGAAAAGGAAACGCAAGTTGAGGTGTCGTCCGTGTCATTGAACACGGCGACAATCGAGATGATTGAGGGTGAGAACTTCACCCTTGTGGCAACCGTCCTGCCTAAGGACGCTGAATATGACGGTGTGACTTGGGCATCATCCAATACCTCGGTTGCCAGTGTGAATTCCGGCACAGTAACCGCCGTCAAGGAGGGTACTGCCACAATCACAGCCAGTGTTGGTGGCAAGTCAGCTACCTGTAGCGTTAAGGTTTCCGCCAAAATCGTTGCGGTGACATCCATCACCCTTGACAAGACCACGTTGTCTCTTGCCGTTGGTGAGTCGGCGACCCTTACCGCTACGGTGAAGCCGGACGATGCAACGGACAAGACAGTGGTCTGGTCATCCTCTGACGAGTCTGTTGTCAAAGTGGATAATGGTAAGGTAACCGCTCTAACGACTGGTCAGGCAAGGATAACGGCGGCGGTCGGAAATATTACCGCATCCTGTGATGTTACTGTTTACCAATCAGATAATGTCATTATATACACGACAACCGATAAGAAAGTATTAACACCGTATAATGAGGATGCCTTTGGCTCTGCGATAGTCTCCAATACTTATGTCGGCGATGTAGGAATCATTACTTTTGAGAAGCCGCTTACATTTATTGGAAATATGGCTTTTAATGAGCAGTCAAAACTTAAATCCATAGTTATTCCAAATACGGTGTCAACTATTGGAAAAAGAGCGTTTTATCAATGTGATAGGCTCTTGTCCGTAAAACTACCTCAGAGTTTGATTTCAATAGATGATAATGCATTCTATATGTGTAGTTCCATAAAGGCGCTTACGTTTCCAGATACTGTTTTGGAAATAGGTAAATCCGCATTATATGATTGCGGAAATGCTTTTGATAGTGGTACAGTAAGATTACCTAAGAATCTCCATACGATTAATGCAAGAGCATTTCAAGAATGTTGTTTGCGTGAAATCATATGGCCTGAAGGCTTGAAAACCATAGAATACAATGCTTTTCTGGGAAATGATTTTAAGGAAATAATAGTACCAGGAAGTGTTACCGCATTAGGAAGCGGTCCATTTTATGCATGTGAATTATTGACTAAAGCGGTATTTCAAGAAGGTATTACAAAAGTGCCGGATTACTGTTTTTATAAATGTGTGTCATTGACAAATGTAACTTTATCTAGTACAGTTAAAATAATTGATTATAACGCATTTGAAGGGTGTTTAGTGCTGAAAAATGTATATGTTATGGCAATGACTCCTCCTATTATTAGCGGTGATATTTTTAAAGACGTGGACTTACGCTTTCTATCAATTATGGTTCCAAGTGCTTCTGTCGATACCTACAAGGAAAAGTGGAGTGCCTATAAGGACAACATCAAAGCTTATGATTTTTAGTCAAGTTATATGAAATTATTTCACACATTTATCCAGCAAGCGGCGTATGACGTCTTGGTTGAAAATAGAAGAACGGCTTTGCGGTATAGTGGGAGCATGATTCTTCATGGTGACGAAGGAAGGATGACTGCCGGAGAGATTGCCG
>CAVCRL010000119.1:0-6833 GCA_963604455.1 Lachnospiraceae bacterium
GTGTAAACACAAACGCAATACAAATGCAATACAGCATTAAATGAGCGAAGATAACAATAAAATATTCAGAAAACAAATGAGTTATGAGCGTAGAAGATCGAATGGAAATGACAACGGTGGGCATCTGGAGGGTGCTTGCGGTGGTGATCGCGGTGGCGTTGATGGTGAACGCGGTGCAGGCGGTGGCGGGGAAGGCGAATTTCGCGTGGTGGCATCTGCCGACGCTGGGGATAGCGTTCATCTTGGGGGAATGCCGAGATTGGATCCGAAGATTCGCGGCCGGCGCAAGGCTTTTGAGGCTGCGATGGCGTGGCTGTTCAGTCCGGAAAGCAATCCGGACGCGTGGATGCTAACTGGAGTGGTCACCAGGGACTGGGCTGGTAGTTGGATTCATTAATGGTCATTGGTTATGGAAAGAGATAGCGTGAATAGGGACAAGTTCCTCGATTTGATGGCAAAGCACCATAGGGACGAAGGAGTGAATGTGCTGAGGCTTTGGAGCAAGACGTATGAGGGTGAGGACATAAGGCGGCTTGCGAGGGAGTTCATCGCTGACAGGTTGGAGCAATGTGTAGCGGCTTGGGAGTGTGCGGCTGGAGTGTGGAGACTTAACAAGGGAGGGATGCCAGAGCGTGATCCTGGGAAGTGGGACTGGGACGAGCTTGTGAAATTCATTATGGTTACGCTTGAGGAGGATGTGGTCTGATATGTTGGTTCATTACATTGTGGAAGGAGTGATGCTGGTCGGTGTGGTCGCGCTGTACTGGTGGGCGTTCAAGGAGGATGACGACAAGTAATAGGTCTTGGCAAATCTATATTCAATGGCCCTAGGAGGCTGCCAACACGTAGCGCCGTGAGGCGTGAACAATCCCGCGATGCTCTGTGGAGAGTTACTCAAAAGCGCAGCAGGTACGATAATCTTTTTTGTCGAAAATCATAAGTTAGTCATTACCGGTTCGAGTCCGGCGCGGGATCTCAGTTTTATCAATTCAATTACGGCGTTAAGGAGCGTCGGGCGGTGAAAGACCGTATGTTTAGTTAGTATTGAGTTAAGTAAGTTTGACAGCCGGGAAAGACCGGCAATTCCCCGGAAAGGGCAGGATACGGGTCCCTGCCGGCACCAAGGCGGTTGCGTAGGATTAAGCCCAGGAGGCAGGCCGCCGAAAGCTTTGCACGATGTGAACGGTTCGATTCCGTTCCCGGGGACAAAACAGGTTCTTTGAAGTACTGGAATTGCCGTTTTAATCAGTTGCAATGCACTGAATTAAGCGGCAATTCCAGTGTTTTGGAGTTGTCGCTTAATTTGTTGTGTTATGAATGGTAAGGTAAGATTTGTTGTTACTGCTACGTGCTGGAACTTCATTGACCAGTGGTATTACGACACGATCGAGAAAGCAAGGGAGAAATTCTCTGAAATTCTGGTCATGAGGCCAAATTGGTACGTTAAAATCAGAATTGATGAGATTTCTCCGCAAGGGTCAGGATCGCACGGTTGATGAGTTCGGTCTTGTTGCCTTGATAGGAAGAGAGGAAGGCGTCAACCTCGGGGGTGGACTGGAAGGTGTAGGACTTTCCGTGGGGCTTGGACTTGCGGCCGGCACCGGAACGGGCACCACCCCAGGACGGAGACTCGGAAGGAGTTTGCGAAGATGACAGATTTTTGTTTTGAATTACACAACTATTTTTCAAGATATTTTCAATTTATATTCCTGATAATCAATAGAATATTCAAATATGGCAATCAAAGAGATTTGGGAGGCCGCGGGCCAGAAACAGCGGAATGATTTGTTGACGTTGATCGTGATGGACGGGGTTTCGTACCCAACGGCATATTCCTGGTGCAACGGGACGATACGGCCTAAGCAGCTCTATCAGGAGAACATCAGGAAGTACGTCAAGGATGTCTTCGGGGTCGAGGAGTCCGTGGAGGGGTTGTTTCCTGAAAAGCGGTAGGCTATGTATGCCGACAAGGATTCAAGAGGCCTGATCTCGGTGTTCGAGATGGACAGGCCGGAATGGTCAGCACTGCGTGGGGCGTGCCAGGCGGCCATCAAGTTGTGGCAAATCCAGATGATTGAGTTTGTGGACAAGCCGGTCACCGAGCTCGACACTTGGCAGATCCAAAGGAAATGCCATCTGGAACAAAGCATCAAATTTGCCAGAAAACTCGATTACGAGATAAAGCAGGCGGACGGAATGGTCTCCGACGAGATTCCCCAAGGCGTGTTCGGCAAGCAGAACGAAGGTGAGGCAATAGACATATTCAACTTATGATTCCCGACTATGTAAAAGATCAGATCAAGGAGCGGGACATCGTCTCGATCATCCAGGATGAAGGCATCGAGCTCAAGCGGGAAGGCAGCCGGTACAAGTGCTGTTGCCCTTTCCACGGTGAAAAGACTCCTTCGTTCGTGGTGACGCCATCGAGGAATATGTACCACTGCTTCGGGTGCGGGCGCACCGGCGACGCCATCAGCTTTGTGATGGAAAGGCGCGGGATGACCTTCTACGAGGCTGTCGAATATCTTGCCGGCCGGCTGGGAATCGACTACGAGAAGAAGGAGCCGACACCGGAGGAGAAGGAGGCTGAGTTCAGGTGGTCGCAACTGATGACGGTGAACAAACTGGCATCCGAGTGGTTCATCCAGCGGTACAAGGAATCACCTGGCGCCAAGGAATATGTTCTGAAGAAGCGCGGCCTGAAAGCCGAGACCGCCGAGCTGTTCTGCATCGGCTACGCTCCGGAGAAGGGCGGGCTGAAACAGTACCTGACAGGGCTCGGATGGAAGGAAGATGTGCTGCTGGCGGCCGGACTGGTCAAGAGGAACGAGGACACCGGGCAGGTCTATGACACGTTCAGGCATAGGGTGATGTTCCCGGTCTTCTGGACAAGTGGCTACATCGCGGGTTTCTCCGGACGGTACATCGGCGACAAGCCCGGCGTCCCCAAGTACCTGAACACCGGAGAAACGGAGCTTTACAGGAAGAAGGGAATCCTGTTCGGGTGGTTGCAGGCGAATATGCAGATCTATGCCACGAAGCAGGCTTACCTTGTGGAGGGCAATCTGGATGTGTGCCGGTTGCACGAGATCGGGGTGAAGAACGCCGTGGCGCCGTGCGGGACGGCATTGACGCAGGATCAGATCGACTTGCTGAAGACCAAGGCCGAAAGGGTCACGATCATCGGGGACACTGACAAGGCCGGTGTCGAGGCGGTTCAGAAGAACGCAAAGCTGATGACGGAGGCGGGGCTTGCGGTCAGTGTGATGGAGTTGCCGCCGGAGCTTGGCAAGGATGCCGATGAGTTCTTCCGGACGCACCAGCACGAGTTCGATGAATGCAACCTTCAGAGGACACACGATTATATTCCTTGGATCTGCCAGAAGTGGATGAGCGCCGCGGCATCGCAGACGGAGAAGGCGGCTGTGATCACCGAGGTCTGCAAGCTGCTGGCAAAGGTGCCGGACCAGAGTTCGGCGGATATGTACCGCGAGACCTTCACGAAGACGTACAAGTTCGGCAAGATCTGGAACCAGGAATATTTCAAGGCCAAGAATGATCAGGAGCGTGCGGAGGCGAAAGAGGACGGAATCAAGGAGATGCTCCAGAACTATGGCTTCTACATCAAGAACAACTGCTACTATGGGGCTTCAAGATCCGGGAACGATGTGAGGTGGAGCAACTTCACGATGACTCCGATCCTGCATATACGGGACGAGAAGAACGCACGAAGGATATTCACGTTGCGCAACGTCAAGATGCAGGAGGCGGTGGTGAAGATGAACCAGAGCGAACTCGTGTCGTTCACGGATTTCAAAACAAGGGTCGAGACGGCGGGGAACTATGTCTGGGAGGCCACGGCCAACGAGCTTACCTCTCTGAAAAAGTTCCTCTATGACGGCACGCCTTCAGCCGATGAGATCAAGCAGTTGGGTTGGCAGAAGAAGTGGGGCTTCTACGCCTGGGGCAACGGTGGTCTGGACAACGGCACCTTCAAGGCGGTGGACAAGTACGGAATCATCGACATCAAAGGCCAGAAGTTTTATCTTCCTGGTTGCGCCCTGGACACTCGTGACAACACTCAGGGCTACCAGCTGGCAAGGAAGTTCGTCTATACAGAGACCAACACCATCACGCTGCGGGAATATTCAGAGAAGCTGATCACGGTGTTCGGGGACAACGCCAAGGTGGCTCTTTGCTTCCTGTTCGCGTCGCTGTTCAAGGATGTGGTGACATCGGTGACCACTTCATTTCCGATCTTGGATCTGTTCGGCCCCAAAGGAACCGGAAAGTCGGAACTTGGACATTCGCTGACTTCCTTCTTTGTCACCGGCAACATCGCGCCAAACATCAACAACACGACAAAGGCGGCTCTTGCCGAGGCTGTTGCGGAGGTCAGCAACGCGGTGGTGCATCTTGATGAATATAAGAACAACCTTGATCTGGAGAAGCGTGAGTTCCTGAAAGGAATATGGGACGGTGCGGGGCGTTCGAGGATGAATATGGACAACGACAAGAGGCGTGAGACCACGGCTGTGGACTGCGGGGTTGTGATGAGCGGCCAGGAGATGCCGACCGCCGACATCGCGCTGTTCAACCGTCTGGTGTTCCTGACGTTCAGCAAGACCACGTTCAGTGATCAGGAGAAGCGGAACTACGAGAATCTGAAACTTATCGAGAAGCGTGGGCTTACGCATCTGACGAACCAGCTGTTGCAGCTGCGTTCCAAGTTCCAGACGGATTTCAGGAGGGTTTGGGATGAGACGTTGTCGGATATGAATGACAGGGTGCGGTCGTACAATGTCGAGGACAGGACATTGAGGAACTGGGCCATACTGCTTGCGGCCTATCGGGCTTTGAGGACGGACATCGATGTGCCGTTTGACAGTGAGGAGATATTCAAGCTTTGCTGCAAGGGTTGTGTGGATCAGAACCAGAAGACGAAGCAGAACAATGAACTTTCGGGCTTCTGGGAGATTGTGGAGAACCTTGTGGCGTCCGGTCAGGCGTACATCAACATCGATTATAAGCTTTGCGCCGGGGATCGTCCGTTCGCCATCAAGGAGTCGGATGTGCCGTTCGAGCCAAAGCACGGGGTGCGGTACATCTATCTGGCTTTCCAGCGGCTTTCTGCTCTCTATATGAAGGAGGGCAAGGATGTGAACGGGAAGGTGATTCCGAGGGATTCGCTGAAATATTATCTGGAACATTCGCCGGAGTTCATAGGGACGGCCAAGTCTATGCGGTTCAAGCTGCTGGAGAACAAGACCTACGTGTCGAGCAATCCGGAGACCGGCAAGAGCCGTGTGACCACCGCGATGGTCTTTGACTATGACGCGCTGAAGGTCAATTACGGGATCGATCTGGACATCTCGACGGACACGCTGGAGATTGGGGACAATAGGACGGCGGCCAGCACTCCCCCACCGGTCACTTCGGCAAGCTCAGTGACCGATGATCATCAGGTCGCTGAGCCTGCCGAAGCGCCTGATGCCGAACTTTGGGAGGAGTGATGGAAGATCTTCGGAGATATATTCTTTACACCAAGGAGCAGGAGGCGACGTTCCGGAATCGGTACGCCAATGTGATAGCGGCCAGAAGGAGGGTCTATGTGAAGTGGCTGCGGAGTCTTCCTCTTCTGGTGTGGATTGACTATCTCGTTCAGGTCTCCCCTCGTGACTACGAAGCCATCATCGGTCTGATCTGCATCTGCCATCAGGAACGCCTTGTCAGCATCACCTTCAGCTCCGATTACCGCCGTATCCGCCGCGATCCGGACACGGACGAGGAGCTTGTTAGAATATTCGGAAAGGTTTGAAAAAGAGTGAATTATTTTGAAAATTCCTTCTCAAATATTTGCATAGTACGAAATTTTGTACTATCTTTGTATCAACAAAAACAGATAAGATATGAAGAAGTTAAACGAAAAAGAGAAGGACCTGATTGAGGCAATCAGAAACTTCAAGGCCGCAAGAGGATGGATGGAGAACAAGGCCGAGTTCGAATGGGAAATCCACCGACTACTCAACGAACTGATGTACGGAGAATGAAAAACGGAGGCCTTCGGGCCTCCCTTAAAAACACAACTATATGGAAGGCACAAGAATCAAACGGGAAAACATAGAGGTGTTCTTGGACATCAATCTTGGCAGACTCGCAAAGAACTACTTACAGAAATCGCCATCTTGGTTATACCATAAACTTGACGGGCGGGACGGCAATGGCAAGGAAACAGACTTCACTCCAGAAGAACTCCAGCAGTTGAAAGGCGCGCTATGCGACCTTGCCGACAGAATACGGCGTGCAGCCGACAACCTCTAAGTCTCCATCTTTCTGTTAACTTCAACAGATCTTATTTGTTTTGACAAAATGGCCGTCAGGAGACGCGGCCGGAGCGGCATCCTTTCGGGTGCCGCTTTTTTTTGCGTAAACACGTTCGCAATACAAACGCAATACACTTTTTCGGGAAACGATTGGATGTTAAGGAAAGAATGACGATATTTGCGACTGCAATGAATAAGGACACCACTGTTCTTACACCTCCTTTCCTGGAAGGGAATTAATCCTCCTCCAAAGAAGGACAAACGCTCGGCATTATCCCAGATGTCGGGCGTTTTCTCGCTAAGGCGAGCAATATGGCTTTTCCCACGAGCCACAGGGAAAAAGGAGGTGTAAGAATAGTGGAAAACAAAAATTCATTGCAGAAAAACGAAACGCCGGATGGCCACTACATCTTTTGCAGATACATAGTGAAAAACGGCAGGAAGATATTTCCTAAGCGTAGCCGCGCTTTCAGGATCTGGGTAAGTCGTAGGGAGCGACTGGCCAAGTAG
>CAVCRL010000119.1:6843-7915 GCA_963604455.1 Lachnospiraceae bacterium
GTTTATGGGTGGTGCGATGGGAGGCATCACCCTTTTTATAACAAAACAAACGTAAAATTTCTATCGAATAATTTTGTAATTAATGGAAATATTACTACCTTTGCGACACCAAACAATATGCGATATGAAGTACGATGAATTTCACGACCTTGTTAAGGCGAATGGCTGGGAAAGGCTAAGGCAGTCCGGAAGCCACGTGATCTACAGAAAGGGAAGCCGGACTTATCCTGTTCCCTACCACAAAGGGAAAGAGTTGGGCAAGGGGCTTGAAAACAAGATGAAAAAGGATATGGGGCTGAAATAAGCTCCATATCACAACAATAAAAGAATTGAGTTATGGTTATAGAAGCGGTTATCGAAAGAGCAACGGACGGAACTTTCAACGTCTATTGCAGCAAGGAAATATTCTCTGGTGCTGGTGCCACCATCGAGGAGGCCAAGGCTGATATGATGCAGCAGATCAAGTTCTACAAAGAGACAGCTATCGCAGAAGGGTTCAAGTACCCGGCTTTCCTTGACGGGGAATATTCATTCTCCTACAAGATTGACGCGGTCTCGCTGATGCAGTACTATGTCAATTCCGGCATACTCTCATTGGCAGGTCTCGAAAAGATCACCGGAATCAACCAAAAACAGCTTTGGGGATACATCAATGGAACCAAGCCACGGAAGGCTCAGGAAGAAAGAATCGAATCCGGATTCCGTGCGCTGGACAAAGACCTGAACGCCATATTCGCGTAATTGTTTGGTAGCATTACTTAGTATGGTGCGGCCCTGGGAGTTTCTTCCAGGGCTTTTTTGGTAAGGGCTGATGGAGAGGAGGGAATCTTCATCAGTCCTTACAATTTTTATTGGAGGGAAGCGCGTGAAAGAGGGTTTTCAAAGGGCCAAAGCGAAAACCATAAGCAAAAAGAGTGGATTTGCTTACGATTTTCATCAAGTGGGTGATTTTCGGGGGAAATGGGGGAAATGAGGAAAATCGGAGTGGTTGTACCAAAATTTGGCACAAATAGGAGAACTATTTTCATATATATTCAAATAGAACAAAAGTTTATTTTGTGTTATCTATTGT
>CAVCRL010000120.1:0-7913 GCA_963604455.1 Lachnospiraceae bacterium
ACGGAAATCGGGGGCATCGTAAAACATATTAGCAAGATCTGCGATGTTATAATTTGGGTACTATATAGGAGTCGACTAACTTTCCTCTTATAGCACTGATATTTAAACAATTGTAATCCATTGATATTCCTGCGCAAGAATCTGTATGTAAAGGATATAATCTTCATCGTAGTCATATAATAAGACAAGGTGTGGCGGAAGATCCCGGACATATGCATCGGGTGAAAAAAGTGGCTTTCCACACCCGACTCCAATCAGGGATGTCTCTCCGGGTGTCCAACCACTCTTTTTTCACCCGAAATAATAGTTACTTGAATCTGAACCGACAATGCCACGCGCCAAAGTTGATGAATGTGAATCAGGAATGTCGCCCACTGTTCGGCCACGGTTTTCTTCCTCTAACCAAAACCAGACGTCTTGTCATTGTTGGTACACTAGAAATACGTTTCCTGTACCAACGGCATCTCTTAGTCCATTTGGTACACCAGAGATACGCTTCCTGTACCAACGGTGTGCCCCAGTATATTCGGTGCATACAAAGGCCTCCTCACGTACATTCTCTGCCCTATGGAACAATAGGAGACCGTTCTTCCAGGTATGAAAAACCATACGCACCTAAAACAGCATTCGCTTGATAACTAACGAGTTGGTGTTCCAGGTATGAATATATTCGCACACCTAAGAGTCATCGCCCCCGGTACAGGGCGTTCTATTGGTGTTCGGACTTCCAGGTACGAGAAACCATCCGCACCCGAAACAGCATTCACCTGATAACCAATAAGTTGATGCTCTAGGTGTGAATATATTCGCACACCTAAGCGTTATGGTATATTATGGTATGCTGAGCATTAGATCCGCCCTATATTATGTCTGGTTGGACTTGAAGGCGCTATATACCATTAACAAACAGAGTTTGTGTATGCCCGCAATCGCTTGAATGTCGGCACGATACGGAGGAAGGCAGTCAACTTGTATATATTTCCCTAATCTTTTCATCATATTTCCATACTTCGGTGGGAATCAATGTGTTGTTCGGGTAGATCTTGAATCTATAGTTGCGGATTTTTGCCAAGGTGTCCCCAAGGGATTGAGAATATGGCTGTCTCCAATTTATCCCCCAATTGGGGATAAATTATAAAGCACTGATTATATGCCGTATAGTATTGTCATCCTACAAAAAAATCATCTTTGGCAATCATCCCCTATTAGAATAAAGACAAAACTGACAGACTGCGTTTTGCGTATTCTGCCAGTTTTGTCTTTATTGCGTATTTTCACTGCTTGTCATTACCGTTTAGACCGATATTTCTGCTTCGGGTGATTGGGAGTATCGGGGTATAGCCGTTCAAGGAGTCCGGATTTGACCAATGAGGAAAGGACTTTCTCTTTAATATAGCGCAAATCTTTTCCTGTATATACGGAAATATCATCTGGTGTCCGCCATTCCGAACAGAACTGCATTATATTCTCGGATAGCACTTTCCTGGATAATCTTTTTGATGTCCCATAAATATCCACCGGATGATGATTCTCCGGGTTTGAGCTGTCCACTTTGCCGGTGGAACTATCAACCTTCGCATTAGAGCTACCCACCTTAACTACCCACTTTTCGTCCTTAGGTGGGTAGTTCACATTCTTGATGGTGGTATAGAACACATTGGCTTCCGATGTGAATTCAGGATGCAACTCTTCCTTGTATCCGTCAAGACGGACTGATAGGTCACAAATCTTCCTCAGGCCTGAACCTCGCTTCTCCATATATTCCAGATGGGTGAACACATCCGCGAGTATCGGATTCCGGCGCACTGACGGTACTTTGGATATATCTCTGTTCTGAATCAATGTGCCATCAAACATCCCGCCAGGGCTATTGAACTCTATACGGTCATCGAATATGTCAATATGGACTTCACCTCCAATAATGGTGTAGTCACGGTGAATCAGATGATTGACAATGGCTTCCAACACGGCTCTTTCGGCATAGTCCGGGATATTCTTACGTCCATCCGGGAGTTTCATCCACCCGCTGTTGGTGTTCGAGTTCACGAAATCCACACCTGCACGTAGCAGAAGGAGCAGGTTGCCTTGATACTCGTGGTCATTGATTGCATCTGTCTTGGCCAGCCCGGCCCAACGTGTTCCGACAAGTTTTGAGTTGTATGCATTGCAATTGTCAGAGAATAGCACTCCGGCCTGTGTCAAGAACCCGTCTGATGTGACAATCCCCATAGACTCTAGCATTTTCTCATCAAATGGTTGTCCGACTCTACCGGAAAATGTATTTGCCAAAATCGTAAAAGAGTTATCAGAGCGTTTTGCCGAGGTTTTCTGTGCGTCAAACGTTGAGTTCGTTCCCTTAAGCACTAAAGTAAGCAGCTGATGTTGGGCGGCTTGAACACTTTCGTTTCCTATTCGAATGAAAGCGGAACGGTTTCCATACAAATAGTACGTTTTTATTCTATTTCTTCCGATACTTCCCGTGCGAGACGTTCTCAAGTTGGCCGGTGTCGCACCAGCGGCGGATGATGCGGTCGGCGGTGCGTGGATTGATGCCAAGGACGGTAGACGGAGGCGACGACCTCATCTCCGCAGCGGATTATATTCATATTCATCCGAAAATTTGTCGTATATTGCGGCGCAAAAAGGAGATGCGCTTCGAATATTATTTGAATATTGACGGAAGCCGTACGCTTGCTTGAGGAGGAGGAGAAGGGGACGGATTTTTGCGGACAGAAGCAAGGTAAAATTAAATGGCTGACATAATGGAAATTCGGTAGGAATATGGACAGAAGAAAATTCATCAGGATAGGTGCCGGGGCGGTCGCGGCCGGGGCGATGTCCGGGTCTATGGTTATGCGTGCGGCTGAGATTTCCGCTGAGCGCAAGGATTCCGGTGGCATCGAGGCGGAATATTCAAAGACAACCTATTCATCGGAATCGGGAGAGGCCGGCGAGGGGGATTTGGTCGTCAGGTTTCTGGGGACCGGGGCCGCGGACTGGGATGGGGTTGACGAAAGAGGGGAACTAAGGCGGCTTTCGAGTATATTCATTGACAAACGCATTCTGATTGACTTCACGCCGTCTGATGCGGATATGCTGCCTCGGGGATTCAAAAAGCCAGATGCGGTGTTTTATACCCACTCACATTCAGACCATTACAACGCCAAGGCTGCGATCGAGACCCTGAATGCGGAGGTGGTTTATGTCGGAGACTCCTGGATTGAAAGGGCTAAGGATGATTTTGCCGCCGCGGCCTCCGAACTCGGGAAACCGGCGCCGGAAGTCATCGGCCTTGCGATCGGCCAGAAGACGCGGTGCGGAGACATCACGATCACGGCGCTTCCTGGCAATCACGCGACAAAAGATGACAATGAGCAGACGCTCATTTACCTGATCGAAAAAGGCTCTGTGCGTGTTCTGTACGCAACCGACACAGGTGGGATCCCTGTAAGGGCCGCCAGGCTTGTCGGGATAGACGCGCACATTGCGGACGGGAAACCGATAACCGGTCTCATTATGGAAGCCACTATGGGAATCGACCACGACGAGGACTTCAGAATCTACACACATTCGAGCGTGGGCACTGTCCTTCGCACGGCACACGTCCTTCAGAAGACAGGACGGCTCAACGCGCCACAAGGCCAACCGGTATACCTTACCCATTTGGCAAGGACCCTCAACGGCACTCAGGCTCAACTTGACACCAGCCTTCCTTCGCCACTTCGCGCCGCTTACGACGGACTGGAAGTCATATTCAGAGGCTGACGGCGGCCATCAGGCGCATAGGACAGGACTACCGTGAATTACCCACGGAACGGTAGTCCCAGATTATCTGCGTCTGCTTCAACTTGCCCTGATCCATCAGCCGGAAGGTGGACTGGCTTATCACTTCGGCGGGCCACCCGTCGGCGAAATACTGCCAATAGTGCCACGCCCCGATAACAGCGTCCTCCTTGACCTGACTGTCATATTCCTTGTCAAAATCCTCCTGCAAAGACTTGTCCGAGACCAATCCCACTATTGCGCCCATCATATCCTTAAGATCCTTCGCCGGGATTCTCGTGTCCACATTTGACGAGATCTCATATTCCATCGTCTCCGGATCGAAACCGACGCTCATCTGGCTGTCGGAGGCATATTCATCATCGGTCTCGTCATTGTGCTCATCCGTATCACCCACCTCATATTCTCTGCCGTGGCAGTTGAAGAGCAGCTCTATCTCTTCGGTGTACCCATCCACAATCGCGTCACTATCAACACCTTTGAGAAGCGCGGCAAGATCGACTCCGACAGACTTGAGGCTGTCCATCACCGGCAGCTTCATCATTTCCTCACAAGCGGCGCCGAACAACTCCTTCGCCTGTTTCTTGATCTCCTTCAGATTCTCATACTTGGTAATATGCCCATATTCATCCGTCCTGAAGCGGATCGTGGTTCCGACAATCTTGTCCGACAGCCGGCCGACGAGCCTGTTCTGGAAATCACCCAGCATCGAATCAGCCACGGTATCATTCTGAAACTCAAGGAATTTATATTCCAGCCTATACCCTTTCTTCGTGGAATCCGTCACCGTTAGCATCACCTTCGTTGAAACCCCTGATGTCTTGGTCGTGTCCCCGTCCTTGACGCTCCAGGTTCCCTCGTTGATCCAGTAAGTCATCGTGTCCCGCTTGTCGAACCACGCGATGACCGCGACAGTCGAATCACTCTCCTCCCGCGTCTGTGAATATGCCACCGTTCCTTCCTGCAAACTCATCCCACTCGCCTTCATCCCTGCCGACAAAAGCGCCACTGCGGCAATCCCCACCGCCACAAGCATCAACCTTTTCCTTATAATAACAATCATCTCGTAAAAATCAAATGAATATACAACACAAATTTAGTAAAAATCAAATGAATATGAGCGCTCTAGACAACGGGAAAGATTATAGGGGCAAAACGGAGAGAAAAATGTGGGATGTCCACGTTCTTCTTATTGAATATTCTAATAATTAAGAGGTTAATAGAAATAGTTTGTCCATACGGGATCAGAGGGATGAATGAGCGTTTCGTGTAAATTTGCGTTTGGTTTACAAAGGTGGGTGGTTGGGGATATTCATAAAAGGAGACATTGTTATATTCATAAAAAAACTGTTGTATGAGAAAATTGGTTTTATTGGGAGTGATTCTGCATTTTGTGATCGGAGTGGGGCATCTGGCGTGCCTGTTTTGTCTTGAGGCGGTGTTCGGCATCTATGGGATAAACGGGATTATGGAAGAGATAGCGGCGCACGGGGCCGCACTGCCATATTTGATCACAATCGGCATCGCTGCGGCGTTCTTTCTCGCCGGGTGCTACGGCCTTTCGGTCCTCGGACTCATCCGTAGGCTACCGCTCCGGAAGGCGGCCATCGTCACTATGCTGGTTCTATTCTTCGGGAGAGCGGTCTGGGGTGTCACAATGCTGGTGGACAGCTTCACTTGGCTTGAGGTGTCATCCACAGCCGTCGCGCAGCTGCTCGGGATCTGCTATGTTCCTTGCCTGGGCATCCTCTCGAAGGAGAGGCGATAGGGAATTGTGTGCCGTTAAGGTCTCGGGGACAAATATGGGCCAAAACGTAACCGTGGAGGGACAAGTGGATGCCGTGGGCAACGAATATAGTCCAAAGTGCCACCGTGGAGGGACTTGAGGATGCCACGGGCGACGAATATGGGCCAAAATGCCGCCGTGGAGGGACTTGAGGACGCCGCGGGCAACGAATATAGTCCAAAGTGCCACCGTGGAGGGCGGACTATAGGCGGTGTGATAGGAGTTCGGCGAAGTCTTGTACGTTGACGGACTCGGGAACGGATTCGGAGAAGGTCTTGAGACAGAGCGGGCAGGCGGTGACGATGGTCTGAGGATTGTTGACCAAAAGGTTACCGACTGAGGACTCGGTGATCTTGGCACGGTCACGGGCGTCCAGAGTGAGACTGCCGAGACTGCCTCCACAGCAGATGCTCTCGTCGCCTTCCTTGGCGGCCTTTACCAGCGTACCGACCTGAGCCAGAACCTCACGAGGCTCCTTATAGACTCCACAGCCACGGCCTAACTCGCACGGATCGTGATAAACTATGCGCTCATCCCCTGCGGTCAGTTTCAGTTTCCCTTCATCGGCCAGACGTTTGATGAACTGGGTGTAATGGAGCACCTCAACGCCTTCGAGGGCATATTCATCCTTGAAAATCTTGTAGCAGATCGGGCAGGAGAGGACAAGGGTGCGGCAGCCGGATTCGAGAATCATCTTTTGATTGGCGGAGATGGTCTCACAGGCGGCGTTTGTCTTGCCGGCGAGCATCAGAGGGCGGCCGCAGCATATTCCTCCGTCACGGTCGGCGAAGATGTAGTCCACGCCTGCGGACTTGAAGACTTTTTCCACGGATTTGATGATCCTTGGGGTCAGGTGGGTCATACAGCCGGCGAAGTACATCACTTCAGGGGTAGTATTTGGGTTGGTCGGTCCTTCGACAGGCTCAGGGACCGAAGTTACGGTGATCGCTGAGCCTGTCGAAGCGACTGAGCTAACCGAACCATCTATAGCGGCGGAGCCAACCGAAGCTACAGGACAAGCCGAGCTACCCGAATAACCCTTCAAATAAGAATAATCATACCCCAGCGAATTGTTCACCGTAGCCCTTTGCGCGCGGCGGAGCGCCGGAGCGTCAACCCCCACCGGACAAAGCGCGTGGCACTTGTCACACATCAGGCACTTTTCGGCGATATCATTGATTTTCTTCTCGTTATGCCGACGCAAAAAACGAATGAAATAGACCGATGAATATTTCAGATTTTTCTTCTGCACGTTCATCGGACAAGCGTCCAGACAAAGTCCGCAGCTGGAGCAAGCGTAGATCTCAGCCTCGGCGACACCCTTGCGAGGATGACTCGGCTGGATCCCTGCGTTGCGCAGCAGAATCCACAGAACCTCCGTCAGAATATGCATATACCGGCTGAACGGCATCGCGGCAAAAAACAGTCCCAGACATATTGAATATGCCCACCAGACCGGCATAAAGAACAGTTTGTCACCGAATATCCAGTGCCACAGATGGTTGACAGGCACCGTCAGGAAACTTCCTCCACTCAAGTCAGCGGTAAAACTCTCAGCCAGAAGCCTCAACGGGAAAATCATCCAAAGGCTGTACAAAGCCACACGGTCCGCCAGCGACGGCTTCGTGGTGTGGCGCATTCCCAACACAATGGATCTGAATCTCTTGAATATGGCCATTCCGACTCCAGTCAGCACATATAGCAGGAAAAAGTCCATCAGAAAAAAGAAGAACCAGCCCCGGAGCGTCACGTGACCTGGATTGATCCAGACAAAGAACCGGTAGAAAATCGGATAGAACAGACCTCCGTCCGTCCAGGCCAGATGCTTGGGCACGAACAAGGCGACCTCTATATGTCCAAGGACAATCAGCATAAACCATCCGAACGCGATGGAGGAGTGCATATAGCCGAGCAGCGGCTTGCGCTTCCAGATCTTCGTGTGGAACAGGCAGTCGCAGAACAGGTCCTTGATGTTCTTCAATGCGATCTTCGGCGTGACCAGCGACTTCCAGAACCTGCGCCTGTCATTTGCCGGAATCTTGGCCAGAAGCCTTATCAGTCCAACAGTCAGCCAGATAAGCATAAAGCTGATGCCGACCACGAACGGAATCACGAAGTTGCTGTAGCCCGACGGAATCCTGTCGATGACCTCGGGGGCCGCCTGAAGGGGCAATGAATATAATAGAGGGTTCATTTCGTACCGAAAATTTTGTTACCTAAGAGATAGCCCTTTTACCCGCCACTGTCACAGCATTCCGAACAAGTTCTACTGTTCTCCGTCCGCACGCAAGGGCAGGAACCATAAATAACTAAAATTGAGAATTAATAACTACTTCTTGCCATA
>CAVCRL010000121.1:0-7906 GCA_963604455.1 Lachnospiraceae bacterium
TATTCATTCCGTTCTTCACCACGAAGCCTGAGGGCAGCGGCATCGGCCTGAGCCTTTCCCGTCAGATAATGAGGATGCACGGCGGCACCCTCCGCCTCACCCGCTCGGACTCCGAAGCGACAGTCTTCACGCTGATATTCAAGTAAAACTCCTCAGCGTCCGGAAGGTTGCCCCGACGAACCCTCCGCGCTTCGCGCTCCGTCCCTCCCAGCCTGACGGCTGGGTCCCTCCCGCTTATGGCCGCGGGTGGCCAAGGTTTGCTGTGGCAACCTTCCGGCCGCCACCAAGCGAACCTTACTCGTTCTTGAGGGACTCGACTGGATTGGTGTGGGCGATCCTCAGGGAGCCGATCACGATGACGCTGACGATTATGGCCAGGACAATGATGTCGGCGGCGATGAAGAACAGTGGATTGAGGGCGATCTTGACAGGGAACTGCTGGAGCCAGTAATGGGCTACAAGCCAGGCACCGGCGTCACCGATGATCACCGCGAAGACAGCCACCTTCAGGATGTCCATCACGAGCATCGAAACGATCTCGGAGGACTGGGCGCCGTTGACCTTGCGGACAGCGATCTCGGCGCTGCGGCGGAAGTTCTCGTCACGGACATAGGAGATGAGGCCGATGATGGCGATCAGAAGGGCGAACAACGCGCCAAGCTCATAGGTCCTCTTCATCTGCTTCGTCGAATCGTACATATTCACAAGAGTCTCTGAATATGCCTTCACCTCAGCATCGCTGTCAGGCGCCACCTCCTTGATGGTACTCTCTACCTTACGCATAGCCGCAGGGGTGACTTCGTTCAGTTTGATGACAATGGTATGCATCAGTCCTGACCAATCATACGAATCTTTTCCCTCGACTGTTTCCTTGTAGAAATCCTGATTCCAGCAGAAACGGACGCTCGGACGCTCATCCATATCGGTGACATCCCCGATAACATAGTCCTCATAGACTCCGCAGATGGTGACCTGACCGTGCTCCGAGATGTTGACAATCTTGCCGACCGCTCCGTCAGACCAATCAGCGAAGGCTGCCATCTTTGTCACAAACGACTTGCTGACGGCCACATCGTTCGGGCCTTTAGGGACAGAACCCTCCACGAGGCGGAAGCCCAACATATTAAAGAAACCTTCCGAGGCGCCATATTCATCGGCAATGTTGAAAAGATCGCGGTCGTCTCCCGGGAGGGAGACATTGTTGCCGGAAGCCCTGTAGAACGGCAGGGTATATGTCAGTTCAGCGGCCTCAACCTCAGGGAGCGCGCGGATGGCGCCGGCGATGGCGTTCATCCTGGTCTGGTCGTAGGACGGGAATATCTCATAGACCAGATTCTTGTACTCGTAGCCCGGATCGGTGTTCAGCACCTTGCGGTACTGGAGGCTTACGATCAGCACCAGAGAGACAAGCACGGCGTTGATGGCGAACTGGAAGGCCAGAAGTGAGATTTTCCAACGGCGTTTGCTTTCCTTGTAGCCCCTGAACGCGCTGGAGATAGGGATTCTGGTGAACATCTGTGCCGGGATGATGGCGGAAACCAAGAAGACCAGCACGACAACTCCAACGATGATCCAGACGGAAAGCGGAGTGATCAGATCCTGGACCGGAACTCCGAGCAGGGATTCGATGGCCCCTCTGAACGCCAGAACCAGCAAGGCCGCCATTACGAGCGAAAGTACCAGATTACCAGCAGTTTCCTTGAGGAGAATCTTGTTTATGTCCCAGGCTTCGGCACCGTAGCATTTGCGGACTCCGACCTCACGGGCCCTGCGGATGACATCCGAGATCGCCACGAGGACGTAGTTCATAATGGAGACGAGAAGCAGCAGGATGGCGACAATGGACAGGATGAAGACCAGATTCCTGACCTCAGGCTGAGAGCTGTGTTCCTTCGCGATCGGTGCGAGGAAGTACCAAAGTGTGGTTCCGTTCTTCTCCAACTCATCCAACGGCTGGTGAGCCTTCTGCATCTCGTGGATGGCATCCTTAAGGGACGCGGGATCAACGCCTTTGGCCAATTTCACAAATCCGATGTAGCGGTCGTTGCCAAGCCAGTTGGTAAGGCTCCAAGAGCTCATCGTCTCAATGGACAGGATGACATCCGGATGAATGGATCCGTTCTTCGGAAAGTCTTCGTAAACTCCACAGACTGTAAGCTTCAGTTTCGGCATCTGCTCATTGGCGATCTGTTTGCCTATAGCCTCATTGACTCCGCCAAGTTTCTCTGCTAATGACTTCGAGACCGCGACCTTGGAATCCCACGCTTTCAACGCATCTTCCGGATCCCCGGCAAGGAATGGCCTGTCGAATATCTTGAAGAAGCAGGAGTCGGTGATGATGTGCCCGGCGTCCACCTTGTTGCCTTCCTCGTCAATGATGAAAGTATCGCTGTTGAACACGCTTGAGAACCTTGTGGCTTCAAGAACGCCAGGAATCTCAGCCTTGAAGCCAGGAGCAACGGCTCCGCTGACCTGACCGAAATCCTTGTCGTCTCCATCCTCGCCTTGGCGCGAAATGCCTGTACGGATCTTGTAGATTCTTTCCACATCCTGATAGGAACTGTCGTAGGACAGTTCAAAGCACACTTTCGCAATCAGGATGATGGCGATCGCCATTCCCACTCCCAAGGACAGAACCTTGATGATCAAATCACTTTTTCTTCTCATACCTATCCCTCCTCGTGGAGGTTAATTATATTATTTATTGTTCAATATTTTGTTTTCAACCGGTCACTTCGGAATGCTCAGTGACCGAGATATTATTCCTTCTTCAGCTCGATGGCCGGGTTGGTGCGGGCGGCGCGGATGGCCTGCCAGAGGACTGAGAGGACGGCGATGATGGCTGTGAACAAACCGGCCACAACGAAGATCCACCAGTGAAGGCCGATGCGGTAGGAATAGCCGTTCAACCAGGTGTGCATCAAGTACCAAGCCACAGGGACGGCGATGATGAACGCCACACCTATCATCTTCATAAACTCAGCCACAAGACCCCACAGAACCGTGTTGTAATCAGCGCCATAGACCTTCTTCAGGGAGACTGTCCTGCGCTCTTGCTGCATATAGTACGAACTCATCGCCACGAGGCCGAGAGCCGAAACGAACAGCGAAAGGATTGTGAACAGGACCATTATCTCCAACACCCTGTTCTCGGAAGCGAACACCTTCTTGATGTCATCCTCCACATAGCTGGCATCGAATATCTTGTCCGGGTACAATTCATCAATGACAGCCTTGACCCTTGCGAATGCCTCTTTGTGATCCGGTGTGGTCTTCACAAGAATCGTCCACGGCCATTTTTTGGCAGGATATTCATCATACTGGTAGATCAACGCAGGATGCTGCTCCTCCAGCAACGGCTTGATCTTGAAGTCATAGTAGATTCCGCCTATCTGCATCGTGCTGTTGGACTTGGTCGTGAACTCCGTCGCGGTCTCATCTATGCCGAGGACCCCGTAGGCATATTCATTCAACCAGTAGCAATCCGAAGTGTGGTTGTCCTGTTTCTTCCTGATGCCGAGGATGTTGAAGTAGGCGCTGTCGCCCTGGATCATCTGGAACGAAGCCTCTTTTCCGCTTTCGGTGGACATTGTCCAGTTGTTGGTTCCGAACATCGGGTAGCCATTGCCGAGACCGACAGCCTCAACACAGCTTTCCGCATTGAGTTTGTTGATGAGAGGAGTCAAATCGCCCGCGCGACCATATTCATTGCTGATGGTGATCTGATCCTCGGTGTTGTACCCCATAGGAGCACTGATCATTGTGCGGATCTGCAAGTACATCGTGAACGCGGTCACGAGCATCACCACCGTGATGACATTCTGAATCACAATGATCACCTTGCTGTAGAGAGTTTTTGTCTTGAGTCTCAGCGTACCGCGGACAATCTCGATCGGCTCGGCCTTCTGGATGATGAGCGCAGGGACCAAACCGGCGATGACACCGATCAGAACCGTGAACAGGACGCAGACAAGAACGCTTACCGGGGAGACAGCCTTGAAGATCGAGATGTCATAGTTCAGCACCTTCGAAGCCACTGGGGAAATGGCCTCGCCAAGCAGGATGGCGATGACCATAGCGACCGCGCAGATGATGGTGCTCTCAACGATCATTTTCAGGAATATGCCGCCTTTCGTCGCTCCGATAAGCCTTCTGGTGGCCATCTCCTTGGCACGGAAACCGGACAGCGCCGTGGTCATATTCACATAGTTAAGGATGGCGAACAGGAGCAGCAGGAAGCACATTCCGGACAGCAGCATCACGGTCGTCCTATTACCCAGAACCAGACCTTCGTTGTAGTCCTCGTTGCCGTCCGACAGGAAATAGACATCCCGCAAAGGAATGATTCTCACATCATTCTCCTCTCCGCCATAGTCTGATGAATATGTCCAGAAATTCTCCTGACACCATTTAAGAATATCCCCGCGTCTGGCCGGAAGGTCAGCGTTCGGATAAGCCATCACAAAGCAAGTGGAGGACCCGGCGTTGGACATCCGCTCGTCGTTCGCTTGGTTGGTGATGGTCATAATCTCACCACGGAGGAATATGTCGCACGGCCTGATGACGGAGTTCTCGATGTCCTTGAAAACACCGGATACAGTCAGTGTGCTCACAGTCGAGTCAGCCCCGTCGAACCGGATTTCTCGTCCGACAGGATCCTTGTCACCGAACTGCGCCTTGGCGAAAGACTCGCTGATCAAAACCCCGCTTATCGAGGCCTTCCACTCGCGGTAGTCACCTTCCACAAGAGGGAAACTGAATATGTCGAAAAACGATGAGTCGGCGTAGGTAGTCCTGGCGTTCACAATGTTGCCGTCGATCCTGTACTCCTGCAATCCGTTGGTGGAATATGACGCAGACCTCTCGATCTCCGGGAAGTTAGCCTTCATGTGACGGGACATCCAGTAAGCGGTCGAAAGGGTCTCTTTCTGTGCGATCACATAGATCCTGTCAGCGTTCTTTTGGTACGAGTCAGTGCTCAACTGGCTGGTGACGTACACGGCCAGAAGCAGGACAAACGCCATAGAGAGGCTGAGTCCCAGAAGGTTGACCGCGCTGTAAAGTTTGTTGCGCTTGAGGAAGTTGATGAAACTGTTCATAATCCATTCACGGCCTTGCAGAGGCCAACTTTTTGTTTTTCAATATATTCATAAATCTTAAACGTGAGGGTCGGCGCTTATGGGTGATATAATTACATTATCTACTGTCAAGTCCGTAGTGGCGATTCATCAGCTATCGCCGAGTAATTAGCCGACCCTCACGAGAAAGATTTGATGTTAAAGTTCGTTCTTGACGTCGGAGACAATCTGGCCGTCGAAGAGGTCGATGGTACGCTGGGCGATGGCGGCGTCTCTCTGGGAGTGGGTCACCATTACGATTGTCGTACCCTCCTTGTTGAGTTCGCTGAGAAGATCCATAACCTCCTTACCGTTCTTGGAGTCCAGGTTACCTGTAGGCTCATCGGCGAGGATCAGCTTCGGACCGGCAACTACCGCACGGGCGATGGCCACTCTCTGCTGCTGACCTCCGGAAAGCTGCTGAGGGAAGTGCTGTGCCCTGTGGCTGATGGCCATTCTCTTCATAATCTCGGTGACCTTCTGCTTGCGCTCGGCGGCGGAGATGTTCAGGTACCTCAACGGAAGCTCGATGTTCTCATAAACATTCAGCTCATCGATCAGGTTGAAGCTCTGGAACACGAATCCGATGTTTCCCTTGCGGAACTTGGTGCGCTCCTTCTCCTTGAGCTGGCTGACCTCCGTGCCGAGAAGTTCGTAGGAACCTCCGGTAGGGTTGTCAAGAAGGCCGAGGATGTTCAGAAGGGTTGACTTACCGCAACCGGAAGGACCCATAATCGCAACGAATTCTCCGTCAGCGATTTCGAATGAAACTCCATTGAGGGCTGTTGTCTCGATCTCCTCTGTTCTGAAGACCTTGGACAGATTGTTGACTTTAATCATGGCTTTGAAAATTTTTATTTGTTATTGTTTATATTCATTAATCAATTAGAAGACAAGCACATCGCTGTCGCCGTAGTTGTCGTAGGAAGAGGTGATGACCTTCTCGCCCGGCTCAAGTCCTTCGAGGACCTCGTAGAACTGAGGGTTCTGCCTTCCGATGCGAATCTCACGCTTGACAGCCTTGCCGCCATCCTTGGTGACAACATATATCCACTTGCCGCCGGTCTTCTGATAGAATGTTCCGCGAGGGATGAGGACCGCCTGCTCAGGCTGGCCGAGCTGAAGGTTCAGGTAATACGTCTGGCCGGTCCTGATGTTGTCAGGCTGCTGGCCCTCGAACTTGAAGTCTGCCTGGAACTTGCCGTCACGCACCTCAGGATAGACCTTGCGCACCTGCGCGTCATACTTCTCGCTCTGGCGCTCGAATGTGGCGTCAAGCCCTGGAACCACGCGGTCAATGTAGTGTTCATCTATCTTAGCCTCAATCTTGTAGCTACCCTCGGAGTTGATCTGGCCGATCTTCGTGCCGGCACCGATGTACTGGCCAAGGTTGGCGTCCAGAAGTCCGAGGACTCCATCGATAGGAGCCTTGATCGTCAGGCTTTCCTTACGGCGACGGATCAACTGCATATTCAGACGCATATTGTCAAGACTCTCGCGGAGGCTCTGGAGCTCGGTCGAGCGGTAGAGGCTGTCCTGCTCCATACTCTTGAGGGTAAGGTCAAGATTCTGTCGTGAGAGCTCGTAGTCCTCCTGGGCCTTGAGGAAGTCCTCCTTGGAGATGAGTTTCTCTTTGTAAAGCTGCTCGTTCTGCTCGAAGGCTCTCTTGTTGCGCTTGGCCTCGGAGGCGTAACGGAGCCTGTTCTGCTCGTGGGAGAGTTTCTGCTGCTCCATAGAGATCATCGTGTTACGCAGGATGTTCTCCTTCTCGGCAAGCTCAGCCTCGGCGTTAAGTATCTGAAGGTCAAGGTTGTCGTTGGAGAGTTCAAGGATCGGTTCCCCGGCCTTGACAGTGGATCCTTCCTCGACGATGATCTTCTGGACGGTGCCGCCTTCGAGAGGGCTGATTTGGATCGTGACCATTGGCTGTACCTGACCGCTCACACGGATGTAGTCATTGAACTGTCCGTCAGTAACCTGGCTGACCGTAATCGTGTCCTTGTCAACCCTGAGGGTCTTGGAATTATCTCTGAACACGAGGTAGAGCACGAACACTACCACGATGGCTCCAAGCCAGTAAGGCATCGCCTTTTTTGTGAAGGCTGATCTCCAGCCTTTCTTTTTCTCGATTATCTTGTCCATAATGTTTGTTATTATCTTTTTGTAACTTTATCTGTCTTTCTTTCGTGGTACTTCGGGCCTTCGATGGTTGGTGAGCTTGTCGAACCACAGGCTCTGGGACCGACACGATCATATTCATTGATTGATGTAATCCACTCCGTTGTAGTAGTTGACCACGCTGCGCTTGATGAAGTAGGTCAGCAGCGAGTTGAGCCGCTGGGCGTTCGCCTCAAGGTAGTTGTTCGAAGCGGTCTGGAATTCGATCGGAGAGATCAGCCCCTGCTCCAACTTTTTCATATTCAATGAATATGCCTCTTCCTGCACATCGGATTTTCTCTGCGCCTGAATATAGGCGGCCGACGCTCCGTCGCGATCCTGGACAGCCCTACGCACCTCGGCGGAGATGTCCCTCATCTTCTGGTCGTACTCGGCGGTGGCCTTGGCGACCGCATTCTTCTTTCTTGCGATGTTGCTGTGGCGCTGAAGTCCTGAGAAGATTGGAATATTCAGGGACAGCTGGACATATTCACCTCCGTTGTTTTTGAACTGCGTGCGGAAAGGGTCGGATGCCGAGCCGCTGCCAGGGTAAGTGAAGTAGGTCGTGGACCATCCTGCGTAGGCGTTCAGCGAAGGTAGAAGCTGCCATCTGGCGGTGCTGAGCTCACGCT
>CAVCRL010000122.1:0-7891 GCA_963604455.1 Lachnospiraceae bacterium
TCGCACCTGGAAGTCCCAAGCACCAATAGAACGCTCTGTACCGAGGTCGCGGACTCTTAGGTGTGCGAATATGATCGCACCCGGAACGCCAACTTATTAGCTATCAGAAGGATAATGTTTTAGGTGCGCACAGTCTCTCTCACCTGGAAGAGCGGTCGCCGGTTGTCTTACAAGACAGAAAACGTGCGTCAGAAGTCTCAGCAACTGAAGCAAGCACGATTAACATAGCCGGAAAGGACTCCGGCGACCATTCACCCGGACAGGGCGCGAAGCGTAGGTCGCCGGATCCCTCTCCGGCTGTGTGGAGCCCAACAGAGTCAAGCGGATTCAAACCCGATATATTCCCCAAAGCATTTCCTGATATTGTGATCACACAACGGATATAGGCATCTAATCGAATATATTCGATAATATATCCGAGATCTATCGCTTCTTCTCCGGCTGGTGGGTGAAGTGGCGGGGGCCTTCGACGGAGCGCCAGTAGTCGGAATCGAACTCGGGGTGGATGTACGGGCCGGCGTGGTCGATAATGAAACTCAGGTAGGTGATCCTGTAGCCTTGGGCAGTGAACATCCTCTCGTAGAAAGTCTGAACCTCGAACAGGGCATCGATGGCGGACTCACCGGCGACTGACCTCAAGGCGCAGTCCGAAAGATCCTGACGGCCTGTCCCATAAAGGTCATTGGTGCTGGCGAGAATCCTCAGACCATTCTGCCCGGCCACCGCTTTGGAATATTCATAAAGAAAGCGGCTGTCGGTCTTGAGGTGGACTATTCCGCCCTTTTTCAGGAACTTGCGGTAGCGCTCCAGGAAAAGCGGGCTCGTCAGGCGGCAGTTCTCGCTCTTCATCTGAGGGTCGGAGAACGTCAGCCATATTTCCGAAACCTCCTCCGGAGCGAAGAAAGCCTCGATGAACTCGATTCTGGTGCGAAGGAAAGCCACATTAGGGAGCTTGTTCTCCGTTGCGAACTTCGCCCCTTTCCAAAGACGCGCGCCCTTGATGTCCACCCCTATGTAGTTGAGTGACGGCTCCCTACGGGATAGATCAATGGTGTACTCCCCTTTTCCGCAGCCAAGCTCCAGCACTATAGGCTGCGCTGCGGCGAACATCCTCTCGTTCCAATGTCCCTTGATCGGATGCTCTTTGAGTATCAAGCTGTTGCCGCCCTCGGTCTTGTCCAGCACCGAGGATGCTTCCGGCTGAAGAAGACAGGAGAAAGTCTCGTTCTCCGCGAATTTTCTAAGTTTATCGTGTCCCATTTTCCTTTCTTGTGAATATCACACCCAATCCCCGGATCGCCTCCGAATCATTCAGCACCTTAGCCCTCAACCGCCATATTCCGTGCTCCGGAAGGTCCAGGACCCTCTTATAACCTGCCAAAAAGTCCTTGGAATAATAAGAGGAATCCACCGGCTGGGCCACACGGATGAATGTCGTGTCCGACAGGATGACCGAGTCCGAAGGGGATATCCATCTCAAACCGAGCGAGATGCTGTCCGACGGGAAAGTCCCGAACGCCGGACGCTGAAGCCTCGTGTAGAAATCCAAGCCATAGGAGACAGTCGAATCCGACATATCCAGACTGAATATGTAGGTGTCGCCATATTCAGCCTTCTCCCTGACCACGAAGGGTTCGTAGGAAGAAGGTCTGGCACACGACACCATCGCCGCCAGCATCACAAACGCCAGCAAAAGATCACGCATCTGTCTTGGGAGGTTTCTGCTCCGGTTTCCTGTCTGGACGAGGGCGTTGCTGCTGCGGTCTTCCGTTCCAATTCCTGCGCTGGCCACCGTTACGGCGGTTGTTGCCTCCTTCCAGCCTTGGCTTGGCAGGAGCGTCATTCCCATCGGCGGCTGGCGCGGATTGCACAGCGTTCGGGTCAGCCTCCGGCTTAACCCTGTTCTTGTTCCGGTTCTTGTTCTTGTTTTTCCTTGGTTTGTCGAACCTCGTGATGCTGTCGTCACCCACAGCGGAAACGAACTGAGGGCCAACCGGTTCCGGTTCACTCTTCAAAGACTCCGGCTTCTGTCCGTTACGGTTCATCATAATGATCTGACGGACCTCGGAAGCGGAGATCGGGAACAGGTTGGACAACGAACCCTTCTCGTAGGAGAAATACATCACCTCCTGCAGGATGTCCGTCTTGACCAGATAGGCCAGACCATCCTGGAACTCAAGAGGTTCCGTGACCTTGGGAATACGAGACTGGGCATCCAGATAGTTGGCCACCTCGTAGTTCAGGCAGCATTTCAGCTTGCCGCACTGACCAGCCAGCTTCTGCGGATTCAGGGACAAATCCTGCGTACGGGCCGCCGAAGTGGAGATCGACTGGAAATTCGTGATGAAATTGGCGCAGCAAAGCTCACGGCCACAGATTCCCAACCCACCGATCAGACCGGCTTCCTGACGGGCACCGATCTGCTTCATCTCGATCCTGATACGGAACTCCTCCGCATAGACCTTGATCAGCTGGCGGAAATCCACACGGCCATCGGCGATGTAGTAGAAAATCGCCTTTGTGCCGTCTCCCTGAAACTCAACGTCCCCGATCTTCATATCCAGACCGAGCTCTGCGGCGATCCTGCGCGCCTGAATCATAGTGTCCTGCTCACGGGCGATGGCCTCCTGCCACTTGGCGATGTCGAAAGGCTTGGCCCTGCGGTAGATCTTCTTCAGCGGAGTGGCCTCAGGATCAATACCCTTGCACTTCATCTGACGGCCGACAATCGGGCCTTCCAAAGTGACGATTCCAAGGTCGTGGCCGTTGGTGGCCTCGACAATGACCAGATCCCCGGCCTTGATCCCCTGACCTGATGCGTTCACATAAATCCCTTTCCTCGTGTTCTTGAAGCGGACCTCGAAAAGGTCCTTGTACTGCTCCTGACGGATGCCGTGAAGCCAGTCGTAATCTTTCAGCTTGCAGCAACCCTGACGATAGTTGCAGTCATATTCACCGGTCTCCTGATCCTGAGAGATCGTGCACCCGCGGTTGCAGTCGAACTTTATTGTCTCGTTATCAATGTTATCCATATATATTCATAATTACGTGTCAAAAACTTAAATACAACCGCCCCACCAAGTCGCAGAACAGGATCTTCTGGTTCACGTTCCTGTCTATCAGCGTCTGCGCCCTGTCCAGGCAAGCCACGGCCATCCTCGGAAAACTTTTCCTGCAACGGGAGGCCAAGCCAAAGAAGAAATCCTTCTCCTCGGCGGATATTCCCGAAATCTGCGGCAGGTTCTGCTGGATCAGGAACACTTTGCGAAGGCTTTCACCTGCAAATTTACAAAAAGCTTTCTGACTCTCACGCGACGGCAACGCGGCCATAGCGTCACCCCAGCCGAGCGCGGCGCAAAGGTCCCTTGAAGCCAAAGCGTCTGTCAGACCTTTGAATATCTCCATCTGCCTAAGGTAATCCTCCTTGCCGGAAAGGTAGTTCAACGCCGTCCCTACACTGCCGCCGGCAACCAAAGCCGCCGCCGAAGCCTCATCAGCGGTCTTTCCGAACACCGAAGTCAGAATCTCCACAATCTCCTGACGGGAATATGGCAGCACCCTGATCATCTGGCACCTTGATGAGATCGTCTGCATCACCTTCTCCGGAGCGTGCGTGATCATAATGAACAGTGTCTTCTCCGGCGGTTCCTCAATGGCCTTGAGAAGCCTGTTCGCGGAAGCGGCGTTCATCTTTTCTGGCAGATAGACCACAACGGCCTTCCAGCCTCCTTCCACTGAAGTCAGCCACACCGTCTCAAGAATCTCCTTCGCCTCGGCGTTGTTGATTCCGGCCTGCTTGCCCTCGATCCCGAAAGCGGAGCTCACCTCCGACTCCAATGCGTACGGATTGGCAATCATCAATTTACGCCAATATTCAAGGAACAATTCGGCTCTCAGGTTCTCGACTTTCTCCGTGACTTTCGATCCGTTGGCGACGGGATAGACATAGTGCACGTCCGGATGAATCAGCCCGCAGACCTTATGCTCATCCCCAAGGACACGGCTCAGGAACGCCAGCGCCAAAGCCATCGCCCCGCATCCGTCGTTCTCGTAGAGCATCATAGCGTGTGGGATGCGCCCGCTGTCGGCCATCCCCTTCAACGCCCTTACGGCATCGTGGTTCCCTATGATCCCGTCCAGATTCATTTGTCCCTGTAAGCCGTGAACCCGGCGATCTTCACAAGATAATCCTTTTCCCTCGAATCCGGAAGCACGGCAAGCGAACCGACCGCCTTGGCCACATATTCATCAAGCCTTGAGACGGCATATTCAATGCCCTTCCCCTCCTTGACGAAGGAGACTATATCCTCCTTGTACTCAGGATGTTCCTGAATATTCAGAAGCATATTCCTGATTTGGGAGGCACGCTCGCCGGACGCTGATTCCAAGGCCCCCAGAAGAGGCAGGGTGATCTTCTGCTCCTCAAGGTCGATGCCCACAGGCTTGCCGATTTTCTTCCCTCCCGTGTAATCGAATATGTCGTCCTTGATCTGGAAAGCGATTCCGAGGGAGACCGCATAGTTCCGCACGGCCTCCACCCACTCGTCCGGGGCGTTCACCGAGATCGCCGCCGAGACGCAGGTCGATTCAAACAAAGAGGCTGTCTTGCTGTAGATTATGCGGAAATAGTCCTCTTCCACAGTGTCCCCGCTCGAAGCCTTCTGAAGCTGGAGCATCTCCCCCTCCGCAAGGCTGCTGAGAGTCCTTGAGAATATCCTGATGACCTCATTGCCGTGAGCCGAGGAGGCGAGTATGTTCTCCATCGCCTTGACAAGCCAGTAATCCCCGAGAAGGACTGACGCCGGGCCTCCGAGAATCGCCATAACTGTCGGGGCTCCACGCCTTTCGGAGCTGCTGTCGGCCACATCATCGTGAAGGAGCGTGGCGTTGTGCAGAAGCTCTGAGGCGGCGGCGCAACGTACACTGTCCTCATTGGCCTTGCCGTTCCCGCAGGCACGGGCCACAAGCAGCGACACGATCGGCCTCAGCTGCTTTCCGCTGTGCTCCAGGATCGCCTCGTTCGTGGTGTTCAGCAGGTCGATATCACTTCTGAGGGACGAACGTATCAGTCCGTCCGTCTCCTTCCAGTCCTTTCCAAGGAATTCCTTTATCTCGTCAAGAGTCATCAGTCTTTCAGTTTATCAGTCAAGGTGTCCGACCAGCTCGGCGACCGTGTCCGGGAACTCGATCAGCCCCCTGGAACGCGCGTCAAGCATTCCGGTCTTCACATAGTGGTCCAGCAGATCCTTCAACGGATTGTAGAATCCGTCAAGGTTCAAGGCATAGATCTTTCCGTCGTATTTGTCCAGTTTCGCCAAGGTCAACGTCCCGATCACCTCATCGAGAGTGCCTATGCCGCCAGGCAGGGCTATCGCGGCGCAGGTGCCCTCACGCATCTTCTCCTTGCGCTCGGCCATCGTGTCAGTCCAGATCACCTGATCCAGTCCAGGGAACTTGTACTGCTCCATAAACCGTGGCAGGACGCCAATGTGACGGCCTCCGCAACGGGCCACCTCATCGGCCACAGCCCCCATAGTTCCCTTGATGGCGCCGCCGGAGACAATCGTGTAACCAAGCGAACAAGCCGCACGGGTCACTTCCCGTGCAGCTTGATTGAATTTCTGATCGATGTCGTAACTGGCGGAACAGTAAATGACAATCTTCCGTTCTTCACTCATCTGTCCTTGCTGTTAAAAGAAAAATGCGACAGATGCCATTATACCATTGAAGTTGTTCCCGTTGTTGACAGCGTCCTTGATGGTCTCGCTTGCGGTGTCGCCGGTCTCGTAGATCTTTCCGAAGTTCCAGAAATACTTGGCCGAAATCTGGAGTTTCCAGACATCTATTCCGACACCGAGGCCGAGGCCGTACTCGACTTTCTTCAACTCATCCTTGAGCACTTTCGCATTCTCTTTGTTGCTGGATGAAATCCTGTAACCGACAAAAGGCTCGGCGAAAGCGTAAGGACGGAAGAACATCAGATCCGGTCCCCACTGAATCTGGACAGGTACCTCAAGGTAACCGACCTTCGTCTCGAAAGAATTGCCGGCATCCTTGATTGAAAGATCTCCCATATCGTCCGCGGAGGCTCCCTTCACCTGATAAAGGACAGACGGCTGGATGGCGAAACCACCGCCGACCGGAAGCTGGGCCGTGAGGCCGATGTGGTACAGGGAGACAGACTTGGAATCAACATCCTTGATCTTGGTGGCAGACGAAGTGACGCCACCCATCAAACCAAAGTGGGAAGAGGTGTAGCGTTGCGCCGAGGCATTCGTACAGAACGCCAGGGCAGCCGCCAATGCGGCCACGATCAATGACTTTCTCATAACGATCCTTCTTTTTGATTAGACAAGGGCATCCAGCTTGGCGGCGATGTCAGCCTTAGGCACATTGCCCACCAGCTTGTCCACAACCTCTCCACCCTTGAAGAAAAGGAGAGTGGGAATATTCCTGATGCCATATTTCTCAGCGATGTCCTCGCAGTCATCGACATTGCACTTCACGACCGTGGCCTTGCCGTCATATTCGGAAGCGATGGTCTCGACGGTCGGGGCAAGCGCGCGGCAAGGGCCGCACCAAGTCGCCCAGAAGTCCACCAGAACAGGTTTGCTGTCGGAAATTATCTCCGCGAAATTCTCGTTAGTAGCTATCTTTTCCATAATCAATGAATATTAAAATGTCCGGGACGGTAACAGCAATTACCGTTCCAGACACAAAGATAACAAATTCAGTGGATATTTTACAGAGCCTGCTCGATGTTCCAGACAAAAGCGCGGAGACCGAGGTCCTTGTAGGTCTTGTCCTTCTGACGGAGAGCGTCCAGGATCGGAGCGACCTTCTCGTCAGGAACTATCGTCAGGATCGCGTAGTTCTGTTCCGGCCAGGCGTGGTCACCGTAGTGCGGAATGCCATCGACTCCTCCCCTGCCCTGAATGTCCTGCCACTGGGTGAAGCCCCTCTGCCCGAAACCCTCAAGTAGTTCGACAATCTCGTTGCCGTAGGCCTGATTGTATGCTATAAATATCGATTTCATATATCTTTCACAAATAAAATGTCAAATGAATAGGAATCAACCTTTGATCCGCGCCAACTTCTTGGCCTTGCGCTTCTCCTGCGCGGTGGCGAGGGAGCAGTAGATCGTCGGGATCAGGATGAGGGTGACAAGCGTGGAGATCGTAAGACCCCAGCAGACCGTCATACCGAGCGAACGCCACAGTTCGGAGCCTTCACCTCGTCCCACGGCCAGAGGCACCATACCGAGCACAGTCGTGAGGGTGGTCATAAGGATAGGACGCAGACGGCTTCTGGCGGCGGTGATGGAGGCGTCGATGACGCTCATTCCCCTCTCTCGCATCAAGATCGTGTAGTCAATCAGCACGATACCGTTCTTCACAACGATACCAAGCAGGATGATGATACCGATCATCGCCATCACACCCAAGGCCGTGTTCGTGGCCCAGAGGCCGAGGATCACACCGGTGAACGCGAACGGCACGGAGAACATAATCACGAACGGACTCATAAACGACTCGAACTGGGACGCCATCACCATATACACAAGGATGATGATCAGAACCATCAGCACGACGAGGTTCAAGAACATCGACTGCTGGTCCTCGAAGTCACCGGATATCTCGGTCGAGATGTTGTTCGGGATGTCGGTGGTCTTGATGATGGCGTTCGTGGCGGCGACGGCCTCACTAAGGGCGTGCCCGTTGGAGACGATTCCGGTCACTGTGATGTACCTTTCACGGTTCTTCCTCTCGATGGTAGGCGGAACCTTGGACTCGACTACCGTACCCAGATCCTTGATGCGGACAGCCTTGCCGGCAGGAGTATAGACAACGATGTTCTCGATGTCCTGCACGCTCGAACGGAACTTCTTGTC
>CAVCRL010000123.1:0-7852 GCA_963604455.1 Lachnospiraceae bacterium
ACGCCCTCCTTCAGGAACTCACCCTTGAGTACAACAAAGGCCGCCAGCAAAAGATAACCTCCGAGATCCTCGACCTTGTCGGCGGCTCGATGCAGTGATCCACCGGTCACTGAGCTTGTCGAAGTGGCCACTGAATATTTCTGATAATCAAATCTTTTTTGTGTCTTCTTTGCGAAATTTTGTATCTTGGCCAAGAAAATGACCAATGATTATGAGACACAATCTTAAATTTCTGATTATTACAATAATAGCGATATCTTTGACTGACGGGCTTGCCGCTCGGACATATTCAAAAAGAGTAGTGCTTGGTGACGAGAGGTTCGAGGAGTACCTGCCGCTGCTGGAAGGGAAGCGGGTCGCGGTGTTCAGCAATCAGACGGGAATTGTCGGGGACAAGGTGACCGGCTCTAAATTGGCGGACGCTCTTGCTGAATATGGCGGGTGCTTTCCTCGAAAGAGAGTTGATGAGATTTCCTTGATCCCGTTCACCGAACCTTCCGTCCCTGGCGGAAAGATCGAGTATGGCCAGCACATTGTCGATGCCTTGATCGAAAAAGGAGTAGATGTCAAGGCAATCTTCTCTCCGGAGCACGGCTTCCGTGGCAACGCCGATGCCGGAGAGCACGTCAGCAGCAGTGTGGACGAGAAAACCGGAGTGGAGATCCTGTCGCTCTACGAGAAAGGCTCACGGATCCCAAGCAAGGAGAAAACCGATAAGTTTGATGTCCTTGTGATTGATATTCAAGATGTAGGCCTTAGGTACTATACCTATTATATCACAATGCATCATCTGATGGAGGCCTGCGCCAGGGACGGGAAACAGGTCGTCATTCTTGACCGCCCGAATCCGAACGGCTTCTATGTTGACGGTCCTGTGCTGGATATGAAATTCAAGTCTGGTGTCGGTTGGCTGCCGATCACGACTGTTCACGGAATGACGCTCGGTGAGTTGGCGCTGATGATCAACGGCGAGAAATGGCTGGAGAACGGTACCTGCGACCTGACCGTGATCCCGTGCTTGAACTACACCCACAGCACCCGCTACAGCCTTATCCTGCCGCCTTCCCCGAATATCAAGGATATGAGGGCGGTGTACCTATATTCATCAGCCTGCTACTTCGAGGGTACGGTGGTCAGCCTTGGCCGCGGCACGCAGTTCCCGTTCGAGACCTACGGGCATCCGGCGATGACGGGATATTCCTTCTCCTTTGTGCCGAGGAGCATCCCCGGCGCGAAAAGCCCGCAGTTCCTGGATGAGGAGTGCCACGGTGTTGACCTTCGCCGCAAGCCGCTCCGCGACATCTGGGCGGAAAAGATTAATCTTGAATATGTCATCGATGCCTACCGCAATCTGAATATGGGCGATAAGTTCTTCGGTAAGAACAATTTCTTTGAACTCCTCGCCGGTGTGGACTGGTTCCGCTCGATGATAGAGAACGATTCCGCCGCTGCCGGGATCTCCGCCCGTTGGGCCTCCGATGTCGAAGACTTCAAGTCCCGCCGCGCACCTTACCTGCTGTACGAGGAATAATACGTTCCTCGGTGATGCGACTCACTAAGATCTTCGCCTAAACACATCCATTGAGGCTTGACCCTTCATCGACTGCTGTTTTCTCCGGTAAAAGGCCTTTCTGCCGGTGAAATATGGTATAATCGGTCGTTTGTCCGGTGGTTGGGCATTATCCCGGACGAACGACAAAAATGTAAAAAACCGAAGCGAGGTTCTCACCCGGCTTCGGCTAATCTTATTCAATACTTATGAAATAACTATTGAGTCAGTTTTTGGTTTATGAGTAAAAATATTTATGTCGATTGGGGATTATGCCATTTCCGTGCCAAAGTCGTAGCAACTGAAAAAATATTTTTAGCTTTATATTCTAAATTCTTGAGTATCTTCTGTTTTTATGCGTTTTCTGAAAAATTATAACTGTGGTTATAATAACTGAGGTTATAATTTTGCCGGAATGGGTTTTTGAATATGATTGTTAAGGGGAGGGCTTCGTGGCGATGTGGCACTGTTTGGGCTCGGTAAGTGGAGAAGAATTTGACAATATGCCGGGCGTTGGTTAACTTTGTGGCGTTATGGTGCAGACAACAGGCATAGATTCTTTGTTCAGGCTTTACTACAGGCCTTTGTGTATCTATGCGTTGCACTATCTCAAGGACAAGGATCTGATCGAGGATCTGGTGCAGGAGGCTTTCACGGCATATTGGATGAAGCAGACTTCGGATGGTGGGATTGACAGCCCAAGGGCTTATCTCTACACGGCCGTGAGGAATCGGTGCATCGATGTGCTTCGGAAGGAACAGCATCAGAGTGTGTGCTTGGACAGCGTATGTGAGGATTTCCTTCCGGTTGAGGATGGCGTTGTGATTTCCGATGAGGAAGCCGTGGACAATTCCGTTAAGGAGGCGCGGATCTGGTCAGCCATCGACCGCCTCCCGACCAAAAGAAGGAGAATATTCCTGATGAGCCGCCGCGACGGGATGAAATACAGCGAGATAGCACAGTCGCTCGGCCTTTCCGAGAACACCGTCCGCAATCAGATCAGCAAAGCCCTTGACTCCATCCGCCAAGGTGTCAAGAAGGTCATCCTCTTCCTGATGTCGCTGTAGAATATTCAGGCATCGCCTTATGTCTTGATAATGATTCACGGACCGTGTGCCTGTTCTTTCCATCAAGGTTGGCTGACGTGAATCAGGAATTGATGGCGTGTCTTTGTCCATTTTGTACACAAGAAGGGCGTTACCTGTACCAAAGGTGTTTCTTAGTCTATTTGGTACACCGGAAGGGCGTTTCCTGTACCAAAGGTGTGCTTTAGCCCATTTGGTACACCAGGAGTGTGTTTCCTGTACCAAGAGTGTTCCTTAGTCTATTTGGTACACATAAGGGACTTTTGCCGTACGTTTTCAGCCCCACAAAGCCGTAGACCTCCGCTCTTCCAGGTGTGAAAACCCTTGCGCACCTAAAATGCCATCCACTTGATAGTGATTGTGTTAGTGTTCTAGGTGCGAACATATTCACGCACCTGAGAGTTGGCGGCCTAGTTACAAAGCGCTCTATTGATGTTCAGGACTTCCAGGTGTGAAAAAACTGGCGTACCTAAAACATCAACCGCTTGATGGCGAGTGTATTGCGTTTCCAGGTGCGAGCATATTCGCGCACCTGAGAGTTGGCAGCTTCGTTACAGAGCGTTCTATTGGTGTTTAGGACTTCCAGGTGTGAAAAACCGTGCGCACCTAAAACATCATCCACTTGATGGCAAGCGAGTTGTGTTTCCAGGTGCGAGGATATTTGCGCACCTGAGAGTCAGCGGCTTAGTTACGATATTCTCGTACCTGAGTGTTATTGACATATTGTGAAGAATGTTGTTATATTTGAAAATATTTCAGAAAAAGGATGGTACTTTTTAGAATCGCTGCGTCTTACTTGTGAAGCTACCCTAATAGGATTTGGGCAGTAGATAAGTTTTAAAATTGGGAATGATGAAAAATCTTATCAAAGGTGTTTTGCTGGTGATTCTGGCTTTGCCGCAAGTCTCGTTGGACTGTCTTTCGCAAGATAAGGAGACGGTCTCAATGAACTTGGGCAGGCTTAAGGAGCGGTTAGGGGTGCGGTTCGTTTACGATTCGGCACTCGGGAAACTTCTTGATAAGAACTATGAGGGGACTTCCGTTGAGGGGCTGACGCTTGAGAAGGCTTTGGGCAGGCTTCTGGAAGGGACGGGAATCAAGTGGGAGATTCGTGGCGGGTATGTGGTTCTGACACGTGAAGTCTCGGCCAAGAAACGTTATACGGTTTGCGGGTATGTCACGGACGAGGCGACTGGGGAGACGCTGATCGGAGCCGGGGTAGTGGCTTCGACAAGCTCAGCCACCGGCACCTCCACCAACAACTTCGGCTTCTATTCGCTGACCCTTCCGGAGGGTGAGGTCGAACTGACATATTCATACATAGGATGCGCAGCCAGGACAAAGAGAATCAACCTGAAAAAGAACCTCACACTCAATGTGGCTCTGGCTCCGTCCGCTGAGATCAAGAGTGCGCGGATAACCGCCCGCAAGGACGCCGGAATCCGCTCCACCTATATGGGCGCGATCGAGGTTCCGAACGAGCTGATAGCCAACACCCCGGTTGTTCTTGGCGAGAAGGATGTATTGAAAACCCTTCAGATGATGCCGGGCGTGCAAGGCGGAAATGAAGGCTTTTCGGGGATATACGTCCGAGGTGGTGGCGCTGATGAAAACCTGATGCTGCTGGACGGCACAGCCATCTATAATGTCAGCCACCTTTTCGGTCTGCTATCCGTGTTCACTCCTGAGGCTGTCAAGAAGGTCACGGTCTATAAAGGCTCGTTCCCGGCACGGTACGGCGGCAGGGTCTCAAGTGTGGTGGATGTGCGGACAAATGACGGCAACTCCAAGAAACTTTCCGGAAGCGTCACCGCCGGCTTCCTTGCCGAGAAGTTCCATCTGGAAGGTCCTTTGAAGAACGAGAACACAACGTTCTCGCTGAGTGCCAGAGGGATGCACACGTTCCTTTTCGACCGTGTCATCAAATGGGCCGGCAGTCCGCTGAACTACGCCTTCTACGACATTAACGCCAAGGTCTCGCACAATTTTTCTGACCGGAGCCGGGCGTGGATCGGGCTCTACAGCGGACGGGACTATTTCCGCTACGAGAACAAAAGCAAGACCGGTAAACGGTTCTACGGCCCGGACTATGAACCATATATGATGATTACAGGGAATAAGAACGACCTTAACCTGAGCTGGGGCAACAATGTCCTGTCCGCGAGGTGGACTTACATATTCAGCAACAAACTTTTTGCGGATTTCACGGCCTATGGCAACCTTTACAGGATGGGAATACATTCCATCGCTGATAATTTAGAGAAATCCGAGCTTGGCGAAACCTCATTCCGGAGTGTCAGCGACTATTCTTCCGGAATCCTTGACGCTGGCGTCAAGGCGGATTTCGACTACACCCCTTCAACCAACCATTTGATCAAGTTCGGCGGAGAATATGTCCGTCACGGCTATCGTCCGGAGATCACAAAATCTCAGGTCAAGGATGTGAACGACAGCCGTGTCTTCGCCGACACCACCTACAGCGACGCGGCCAGCCGACGGGTGAACGGCAACGAGATGTCTCTCTACATCGAGGACGACATCTCCGTCGGCAACCGCTTGACTGTGAACCCAGGCCTGCACCTCAGCTTGTTCAATGTGAGGGGTAGATTCTATTTCTGCCCGGAGCCAAGAATCTCGGCAAAATTCGACATCAGCGATGACTGGTCGGCCAAGGCGGCATATTCAAGGATGTCGCAGTACGTCCATCAATTGACCTCGGGGACTTTGGACATCCCGACCGACCTTTGGGTGCCGATCACCGCTGAGATCCGCCCGGTGACTTCGGACATCGTCTCCGCCGGAGCGTGCTTTGGGGGCTTGAAGGGTTGGGAATTTTCCCTTGAAGGCTATTACAAAAAGACCGACAATGTCCTTGAATATGTTGACGGCCGCCTTGCCCTCTCGTCTTCGGTCAATTGGGAGGATAATGTGGCGATGGGTGAGGGACGCTCCTACGGGTTGGAACTCTACGCCAGCAAAGTCCTCGGAAAAACCACCGGAACCTTCGCTTACACCCTATCGAAGGCCGAAAGAATATTCCGGGACGGCAGCATCAACGAGGGCGAGTGGTTCCCCGCCCAGTTCGACAGGTGGCACGTCATCAACGCCAGTGTGAGCCACAAATTCAACACACGCATCGACCTCACGGCGGCCTGGACGTTTATGAGCGGGAATTGCATGACCATCCCGACCAGAGGCTCGGCCTTGATCACTCCTTCGGGGGATGATGTCGAGATTGACTATGTCAGCGGGCGCAACAACTACCGTCTGCCATCGACCCACCATCTGGATGTCAGCGTGAACTTCCACAAGAAGCGCCGCCACGGCGAGCGGACCTGGAATTTCGGAATATACAACCTCTACTGCGCGAAGAATCCTTTCTGGTGCGTTTACGATGCCTACGAGAAAGCAGATGAATGGAAGCCGGCGATCTCTAAACGCACGTTCCTCATTTTCCTTCCGTCGTTCAGTTACACCTTTAAATTCTAATGAATATGCGAACGAAGATATTCATACTGTCTCTTGTTTCCTCACTGGCCTTTTTTTCTTGTGAGGAATATATTCCAGTGGATCTCCCAGGTCCGGAGAGAATGCTGGCCGTCAACGCCTTGATGTCAACTGGCGACACACTTCACACTGTCTATGCCGGCATAAGCACACACGAGAAAGTCTTGAAAATGGAGGCAGGCCATCTTGAATGTTGGGTCAACGGTGATCTTGTGGCGACATCTGATAATGTTGAGAAAGCTGATGGACTCCTGTACCATAATGTTTTCAGATTCCGTGCAGACTTCAAGGCCGGGGATGAGGTGAGGATTGTCGTGGAATCTGACGGTATGAGGGCGGAAGCGACGACAGTGGCCTTGGACGCACCGGTCATTGATGGAGTGGACACGACCCACCTTAACCGGAAATCATCCGATGGCAGGGACTATGTCAAGACTTTGGGAATGGGAGTGCATGTGAAAGACAAACCTGGCGAGAAAAACTATTATATGCTTCAGGCCTGGAATTTCGGTTATGCCTACAACCGGCAATTGGAAATAGACAATTCCACCGAACCGCTCCTCAATCCAGGTATCAATCTTAGTTACGACGGTGGATCCCCATCCGAGTCCGACTATTTCGCCAACGGGTACAATATATTCACAGACACTGGATTTGAAGGAGGTACTCATATATTCAAAATCTCTTTGCTGAGAGGTGGGCTCAACGGTGTGACTGTGCGTCTTTTGGCTCTTGACCGCAAGACCTACAATTACATCAATGCCGTTTGGTTCGAGGAGTCGGATCTTGCGGGTTTGACGTTCTTCGCCGACAAACCTTATCCGACGAATGTGACCGGTGACGGCATCGGCTTCGTCTCCGTGATGACATCCACTGACTATGAAATCGACTGATATGAAACGAATTGAATATGCTCTTGCGGCTCTCCTGCTGCTTTGCTCCTGTCAAGAGAAGATCGACTATTGGATGACTGACGCCGCCACCGCCACGATGGACCGGCTTGTCGGTGAATATGCCCTCGAATCCGCTGAATGGAGCGAAGGCAGGATTGACCTGAATGGCGACGGGATCTCGGATCCGGATTTCCTGACGGAATTATCCACGGCTATGGGTGGTCGTTTTGACTATATGGATCATCTCAATGTGGATATGGATGAAACCTTTGCTTATAAAGTAGAAATTGTCTGGGATTGCAGGGTCGCTGAGCTGTATCTCTACACACATGGGCGGCCGCAAGTGTGGTGGAATCCATATAGTTTGTACGAAGATTTTGAAATAGGGACAGATGGAACATTCCCGCAATCGTTGACCTTTCCCGGAAGGGGATTTGAGGACGATACGGGATATTATAAACAGATTTATGTGTTCAAAGACATTGTCTGTGAGTTTAAGGGTTCCGATGCCTTGTCCATAAAAGCGGAGACCGTGTTCTATGATTACGCGTCGGAGTCCGCCCAAAGAGGTACGGTGACATATTCCTTCAAATGCATTTCCGGCAAAGGTAGAAAGTCCGGTCGCTGAGCCTGTCGAAGCGCCGCTATGCCGGAATCTCAATTCAAGATCACATAGACCGGTGATCAAAAAAATTGTTCGGGAGAATGCAAGGTTTCCGGGAGATGTGATTTAGTATTGCGTCAGACCGGGAACGGCCTGAAATACTTAAACTATTATTAACAATTAAAGATTTAAACTAATGAAAAGTTTTATCAGT